>JBFKAF010000247.1:0-5501 GCA_041621735.1 Pseudomonas sp. | reverse complement strand
GCCTTGCTCAGTCATGTGGCGCAGGAAATGAACCTGCAGATCGCCAATTACATCCGTGGCAAGGTGATCGAAATCATCATCTGCGGGGTGGTCAGCTACATCGCCTTCGCGGCACTGGGGCTCAACTATGCGGCATTATTGGCGCTGCTGGTGGGGTTGTCGGTCGTGGTGCCCTATATCGGCGCTGTGGTGGTCACCGTGCCGGTGGTGCTGATTGCGTTGTTCCAGTGGGGCTGGAGCGATCAGTTCATCTACCTGCTGGTGGTGTACGGGGTGATTCAGGCGCTCGACGGTAACGTGCTGGTCCCGCTGCTGTTCTCCGAGGCGGTGAACCTGCATCCGGTGGCAATCATCTGCGCCGTGCTGCTGTTCGGCGGCCTGTGGGGCTTCTGGGGGGTGTTCTTCGCCATTCCACTGGCGACTTTGTTCAAGGCGCTGCTGGATGCCTGGCCGCGCACTGAGCCTCTCGAGCGAAGCGTTTAAACAAGAACGGCCGAGTAGAGCGGCCGTTCTGCTTTTTGTGAGGTGTCAGGCCTTGTCCAGGGCCTGCGCAGCGGCCAATACCGCATCGACGTGGCCGGGCACTTTCACGCCGCGCCACTCCTGACGCAGTACACCGTGCTTGTCGATCAGGAAGGTGCTGCGATCGACGCCCAGGTATTCCTTGCCATAGAGCTTCTTCAGCTTGATTACGTCGAACAGTTGGCAGAGTGCCTCGTCTTTGTCCGAGATCAGGTCGAAGGGAAAGGCCTGCTTGCTTTTGAAGTTCTCGTGGGATTTCAGGCCGTCCCTGGATACGCCAAATATCTGGGTATTGGCCGCCTGGAAGGCTGGGTATTGGTCGCGAAAGCCCTGGCCTTCGGTGGTGCAGCCCGGCGTGCTGTCTTTCGGGTAGAAGTAGATCACTACTTGCTGGCCTTGCAGGGCCGACAGTTGCACGGCTTGGCCGCTGGTGGCCTGAGCCTGAAAGTCGCTAACAGGGGTGTCGAGTGCTACGGCCATAAAACGCTCCTTATGGATTCTGCGGGCGCCAGGGTTCGATCAGTGCGTCCAGGTTCAAGGCGTCGGCGAAGTCGAGAAACTGATCGCGCAGCCAGCTGATCTGAGTACCGGCCGGCAAGGTCACGGTCAGGGTGACGTTGAGCATGGTGCCGCCGGTCTGGGGGGCCTGGTAGGTATCGCAGGTGAGATTTTCCAGCTCGACATGGTGGTCGATAAAGAACTGGCACAGCTCATTGAGGATGTCCGGGCGGTACACCGAGCTGACGTAGGCCACATAAGGCAACGCCTGAGGGCGGTTTTCCGAGGCGCCGCTGCGAATTACGTTGGTGGAGAAAGCGTGCTTCTTGGCCAGCAGAGGCAGGCTCGACTCGAGGCGTGCCAGCGCGTCCCAGCTGCCGGAAACCTGCAACACCAGCGCGCTGAATTCACCGTGCCGACTCAGGCGGGTGCTGAGTACTGCGCAGCGGTTTTCATGGCTGGCGCGGCACAGGACGTTGGTCAACTCCATGGCGTTGGGGCCGAGTGCACTGATGATGAGGAATTGTTCGCGAACTTGGGGGGTGGACATGCAGCCTTCCTAAAACGATGAGCGTGCGGTTCGGACAGAGTACCGAGCAAAGACGAAGGGTAGCGAAAAGCGCCGCTCAGGGGAATGCTCGCGGCTGACGGATCCATGCAATCTGTGGTGTTTGCCCGTAAAGCCAGGTTGTTCGGCGGTCATGTCCTTCGCTTGTGCATGGCTGGTGGCGCCAGTACCATTACGGCTCTCTTTTTCCGGCAGGAGCGGTTGCATGATTGCGGGCAGTATGGTGGCACTGGTCACGCCCATGGATGCGCAAGGTGGCCTCGATTGGGACAGCTTGAGCAAACTGGTGGATTTCCACCTGCAGGAGGGCACCAACGCCATCGTCGCAGTCGGCACCACGGGTGAGTCGGCTACGTTGGACGTGTCGGAGCATATCGAGGCGATCCGTCGTGTGGTCGACCAGGTTGCTGGGCGTATCCCGGTGATCGCCGGTACGGGCGGCAACTCTACCCGCGAGTCGGTCGAGCTGACCCGCGCCGCTAAAGATGTCGGTGCCGATGCCTGCCTGCTGGTGACCCCTTATTACAACAAGCCGACTCAGGAAGGCCTGTATCTGCATTTCCGTCACATCGCCGAAGCGGTGGCGATTCCGCAGATTCTCTACAACGTGCCGGGTCGCACCGTGTGCGACATGTTGCCGGAGACCGTCGAGCGGTTGTCGAAGATAGCCAACATCATCGGTATCAAGGAAGCCACCGGTGACCTGCAGCGCGGTCAGGAAGTACTGGACCGGGTGAGCAAGGATTTCCTGGTGTATTCGGGCGATGACGCCACCGCTGTCGAGCTGATGCTGATGGGCGGCAAGGGCAATATCTCGGTGACCGCCAACGTCGCGCCGCGCGCGATGAGCGACCTGTGCGCCGCCGCCATCCGTGGCGATGCCGCGATGGCCCGCGCCATCAACGACCGTTTGATGCCGTTGCACAAAGCGCTGTTCATGGAATCCAACCCGATTCCGGTGAAATGGGCCCTGCATGAGATGGGCATGATGCCCGATGGTATCCGCCTGCCACTGACCTGGCTCAGCCCGCGTTGTCATGAACCGCTGCGTCAGGCCCTGCGCCAGTCCGGCGTATTGGTTTAATTGAGGAATTACTGCGCATGAAGCGACTGGCCGGACTCTCTGCCCTTGCCCTGATCATTACCAGTACCAGCGGTTGCGGCTGGATCTATGGTGAAGATGGCTATTTCCGTGACCGTGGCGGCGACTACCTCGCCGCGCGGCAAACTGCCCCCATGCAACTGCCGGCGAATGTCGAAACCAAGCGCCTCGATCCCCTGTTGCCGGTGCCGCAGCAAGTGGCCAGTAGCACGGTAACGGGTGAATACGAAGTTCCGCGTCCGCAGCCGCTGCAAGTGCGCGCCGATGCCAGCGAGTTCAGCCTGCAGAAGAGCGGCGAGTCGCGCTGGCTGGTGGCTCAACGGGTGCCCGCCGAAGTTTGGCCAGTGGTTCGGCAGTTCTTCGAAGACAATGGTTTCCGGGTGGTCGACGAGCGCCCGCAGACCGGTGAATTCAGCACCACCTGGCAGCGTTTCGATGAGCTCTCCAGTGCCATGGCACGTCGTTTGAGCAAGCCCGAGTCTGGTGTGGCGGCGGATGCCGAGACCCGTGTACGGGTGCGCATCGAGCCGGGCGTGCAGCGCAATACCAGTGAAGTCTTCGTGGTCAGTGCCGCGCGTCCAGCCGGCAGCAGCGCCGATGTGGCCTTCGCCAGCCGTAGCGGCAATCCGCAACTGGAAGCCGCTTTGCTCGACGAGATGCTGGTGAACCTGGCGCGCAGCGCCGAACAGGGTGGCTCGGTATCGCTGCTGGCCGCACGCGATTTCGACGCGCCACGCCGTGTCAGCCTGTCTGAGGACGGCAACGGCAACCCGGTATTGAACCTGGGCGCCGATTTCGATCGGGCCTGGTCGGGTGTGGGTCGCTCGCTGGAGATGGCCGATGTGCGCATCGACGACCTCAATCGCAGCCTCGGTGTGTACTACATCAACCTGGCCGAAGGTGCGATCAAGAAGGGTGAAGAACCGGGTTTCCTCGGCAAGTTGTTCGGCGGTGAGCGGGATAAGGAAGCCATCGAGGAGCGCGCCGAGCGCTATCAGGTACGCCTGACGCCGGTGGGTGACAGCGTCCAGGTCACCGTGGAAAAAGACCTCAACACCGTCGCGCCGTCTGATGTGGCGCGCCGGATTCTGGACCTGATCCAGGAAAACCTCGGTTAAAGATAATTGGGTTGCAGGTGCAACTCGGAAAGAAACCAATAGGCGAAACCCAGCGGGTTTCGCCTGTTTCGTTTGCTAAAGGCGGAAATCCCGACATGACCACTCCTGCGACCCTGAGCCTGAAGAAAATCTATTCGGGAAAAGTCCGCGATCTCTACGAAATCGATGACCAGCGCATGCTGATGGTCGCCACCGACCGCCTCTCGGCCTTCGACGTGATCCTCGCAGAGCCGATTCCAGACAAGGGCAAGATACTCACGGCGATTTCCAACTTCTGGTTCGCCAAGCTCGCCGACGTGGTGCCCAACCACTTCACTGGCGACAAGGTTGAAGACGTAGTGTCGGCCGCAGAGCTGCCGCTGGTAGAAGGCCGTGCAGTGGTTGCCAAGCGCCTCAAGCCGGTAGCGGTGGAGGCCATCGTGCGCGGATACATCGCCGGCTCTGGCTGGAAGGAGTACCAGAAGAGCGGCACCGTCTGCGGTATTCAGCTGCCCGCCGGCCTGCAAGAGGCCTCCAAGCTGCCGCAGCCGATCTTCACCCCGTCGACCAAGGCCGCGGTTGGTGACCATGACGAAAACATCTCCTTCGCACAGTGCGAGTCGATTATCGGTGCGGAACTGGCCGCCAAGGTACGTGACACGGCCATCGCCCTGTACAGTGCGGCGGTAGCCTATGCGGCGACGCGCGGCATCATCATCGCCGACACCAAGTTCGAGTTCGGCCTGGACGAAGACGGCACCCTGACCCTGATGGACGAAGTACTGACCCCCGACTCCAGCCGCTTCTGGCCGGCCGACAGCTATGTCGAAGGGCAAAATCCACCGAGCTTCGACAAACAGTTCGTACGCGATTGGCTGGAATCCACCGGTTGGAACAAGCAAGCGCCGGCCCCGGCAGTGCCAGCCGACGTCGCGCAGAAGACCGCCGACAAATACCGCGAAGCGCTGACCCGCTTGACCGTCTAACGTGCTCCGAGGCGAATAACGCAACGCAAAGAGGCGGAGTGGGGGCGGTAGGCCTGCTGTAGTCCCTTCTCGGCCGCAAGCATCTGAAAGCATGTGAAAAAATTTCAAACTGGGGTTCGCCTAACGCGCTTCAGCTGCTATCATGCGCGCCGCCACGGGAAGATGCCGGAGTGGCCGAACGGGACGGATTCGAAATCCGTTGTGTTAGCAATAGCACCTAGGGTTCAAATCCCTATCTTCCCGCCATATCGAACGTCTAAGCCCCTGAAATTCATAGAGTTTCGGGGGCTTTTTCGTTTCAGGCTGGCCAAGTGTCGAAAAAGTGTCGATCACTGACTTGCTGTAGGCCACATCCCGAAGTATTTTGAATGCGCTGAAACCTAACCTAGGACAGCGCTTTGCCAAGCAGCGACCGCTGACTGGTGCCGTTACGTTCTCTCTAGGGGGCGGCGGATTTCCCATAAATCAATGGAAATCTGTCATCTATGACCCCTCTCAAGAAACACCGTCAATCCGCATTCGCCCGGCAGAATGGCAAGTGCTGTTACTGCGGCTTTAGCATGTGGCAGGATTCTGCCGACGCCTTTGCCAAGCACCACGGTATTTCCGTTAAACAAGCACGCCCCTTTCAATGCACGGCTGAGCACCTTCATGCCCGTCAGGACGGAGGGAGGGATGTTAAAGCCAACATTGCGGCAGCCTGTATCCGTTGCAATCAGCTGAGGCAT
>JBFKAF010000246.1:0-5509 GCA_041621735.1 Pseudomonas sp. | reverse complement strand
TGTCCGGGCACCTCAAGCCCAGCGCCGGGCAGATTCTGTTTCACGGCCGCGACATCACCGGCCTGGCGCCCAACCGGGTATCGCACCTGGGCATCGGCCGCAGCTTCCAGCGCACCAATATTTTCCCCAGTTTCACCTGCCTGGAAAACTGCTGGCTGGCCGCGCAGTCGCGGTTGAAGAACTCCGTCCGCTTCTTCCGCCGCTGCGAGGCCTACGCCGAGGTGCGCGAGAGGGCCGAACGGGCGCTGGAACTCTGCGGCCTGGCCCGGCACCGCGACACCCTGGCCGATGCCCTGAGCTACGGCGAACAGCGCCAGCTGGAAATCGGCATGGTGCTGGCCACCGAACCGAGCTTCCTGTTGCTCGACGAACCCATGGCCGGCATGGGCAAGGACGAATCGGCGCGGGTGGTCGAGCTGCTGGCCAGGTTATCGAAGCAGTACGCCATGGTCCTGGTCGAGCACGACATGGACGCGGTGTTCAGCATCGCCCACCGCCTGACGGTGATGGTCAACGGCGAGATGCTGGCCAGCGGTCCGCTGGACCAGGTGCGCAACGATCCAGCGGTACAGCAGGCCTATTTGGGCGACGGCGAGGAGCAATTCTGATGAGTACACAAGCCCTGGTGCACGCCACCGGCCTGCACACTTACTACGGCAACAGCCACGTCCTGCACGGCGTCGACCTGCATATGAAGCCGGGCGAGACCCTGGCGCTGATGGGCCGCAATGGCATGGGCAAGAGCACCACCATCCGCTCGCTGCTCGGCCTGACGCCGGCGCGCCGCGGCGAGGTGCTGATTCGCGGCGAGCGCTGCAGCGGCCGTGCCACCCACCAGATCATCCGCCGCGGCATCGGCTACGTGCCGGAGGGGCGGGGCATGTTCCCCAACCTGAGCGTGCGCGAGAGCCTGATCATGGCCGCCCGGCCGGGCCTGGACGGACGCCGCGACTGGGACCTGGAGCGGGTGCTGGCGATCTTCCCGCGCCTGGCCGAGCGTTTCGCTCACCTGACCGGCAACCTCTCCGGCGGCGAGCAGCAAATGGTCGCCATCGGGCGCGCGCTGATGACCAACCCCGAGCTGATGATCCTCGACGAGGCCACCGAGGGCCTGGCGCCGTTGATCCGCAAGGAGATCTGGCAGGTGATCCGCCTGATCAAGGCCAGCGGCATCGCCACCCTGGTGGTGGACAAGAACGTCAAGGTGCTGCTCGACCTGACCGATCGCAGCATGATCATGGTCAAGGGCCGGGTGGTCTACGACGGGCCCAGCGCCGAGCTGAAGAGCCAGCCGGAAATACTCCAGACTCATATCGGCCTGTGAGGCCAGGGAACCCGAACATGATCCATTCGACTGCCATTGAACCCGTGCGCAGCTGGCAGAAACCCCTGGCAGCTGCGCTACAACTGACGGCCGTGTTGGCGGCCGCTGGTCTGCTGCTCGATAGCGGCCAGCACGGCTGGCTGGCGCTGCTGGTGCTGACCAGCGCCGGGCTGGCCGGCGTGTTCTACCACTGGCTGCCGCCGACCCTGATCGAACTGCCGCCGCCACCTTTGCCAGTGGCGGAACCGCCGCCGCTGTTGGCGCCGATCACACTTGCGGCGCTGCCCGCGCCGCAGCCTGAGCCGAGCCTGCCGCTGCGCGCGCCCTTGGCCCAGTTGCTCGACGGCATTCTGCGCACCGAGCAGGACATGCAGTACGCCACCGACCTGGCGCGGGCAGGGGGCGTGAAGGTGCAACTCAGCGCCGCCAGCATCCAGGCCTGCGAGGCGGCGATCCGCGAGCTGGCCGGCTACATGGGCAGCATCGACCAGGTGTTCGACGAGCTGTCGCAGCAGTCGATGCGCATCGGCGCCATCGTCGGCAGCATCCAGGACATCGCCAAGCAGACCAACCTGCTGGCGCTCAACGCGGCCATCGAGGCCGCGCGGGCGGGCGATCACGGTCGCGGCTTCGCCGTGGTCGCCGACGAGGTGCGCCACCTGGCCCAGCGCGCCAACGAGTCCAGCGAGCAGATCCGCCAGATCGCCGGCGGCCTGCAGAAGTCGGCGCAGGAGGCGCGCGCCGGGGTCGAGCACATCGGCCAGTCGGCGAGCACCGGCCTGGAAAAGTCCGCCGCGGCCCTGGACGCCATGGGCGAGATGCGCGCCGGTGCCACAGCAAGGCTGGCGATAGTCGAGCGCATCGTTGAGCGCCTGAACCAGCAGCGGGTCCTGACCCAGGGCATGGTCGAGCTGGTCGAGTAGACGGTGATCGGTAGTCGAACCCATCGCGGCCAACGGAGGCTGTGGGCGCGCCGCGCGACCTACCGTTGACTCAGCTACCCGCTTCAACCGAGCGAGAACAACCGAGGAGGCTTCGACCCTCTGCTCCCGCGTAACGCCAGGCATCCCCGACCTGGGCCGTGCCTAAGTTCTGCGAATCCGGAGCGGGGGGCTTTGCGCTAATGGATGCTCGAAGCCAGTTCGAGATCGGGATGTACATCAAGATGACGATCACCCCGATGATCCAGCCGATGAACACCGTTAGCAGGGGCTCGAACAACCGCACGAACCACTCGGTCCAGCGACTGGTTTCCTCGTCGTAGAAATCGGCGGTGCGCTCCATCATTTCGCCCGGATTGCTCGATCGAACGGGCGAATCGCTCCGGCACTACTCAGTCCGGGACAGGCCAGGGATCAGTAGACCATTGGCAAGTCCACTGGGGCTGCAAAAAAGTGCCTGCTATGTACAAAAAACTCCTAACCCCCTCTTATGCCTGACAACTAGGGTAGTGAGTGAGGAGGGTTCTTCCTAAGAGAAAGAATTCTTGTCCGATGACTGCTTTCGAGCCAAAGCCAGCATTAACCGACCCTCCATTTAATCGCGAGAATGACGGTTGTCAGGTTGTCAGGTTGTCAGGTTGTCAGGTTGTCAGGTTGTCAGGTTGTCAGGTTGTCAGGTTGTCAGAGGTCTAAAAAGACTAAGTGCTTGCCTGGGCAGCGTCAGGACGGCTGGAGTTCCTCTGTTCTCCGCCTCGAACGGCTTGCCAGCAGGAAAGGGGATAGCCGCTTATCCTGCCATCTCCGCTGAGGTCCGACGCTGCCGGCAATTGGCCCAGGGCTCACTTATACCCAAAGGGCTGTCCATCAACACGAATAGCTCATCTGTCAGGGAGGCGAGGAAGAAAATGCCGGCCCGCACAAACCCGATACGCGTGATGCTGATCGATTGTCGTCCCCTCGTTCTCATGGGGCTTCACGACTTGATCGATGCCAGTAAGCCCTGGATGGAAGTGAGCGGTCAGGCCGCCACCTATACCCATGCGCTGGAGCTTGCCGATCAGCTGCGCCCCAATGTCATTTTTTTCAGTTTCTTTCCGGATGCGCTGGACCCGCTGGAGGTCATAGCAGGACTCGCCCGCAGCGCCGAAATGAAAGTGCTGGTGTTCAAGGGTCTGTACGAGGCCGTCCCCGTTGCCCGGGCGATAGGGGCGGGCGCACGCGGCGTAGTGCTAGCGGAAGATCCGACGGAAGCGATCACCCAGGCCATCATCGAGGTCCACCATAGCGACTGCGGGCTGAATAGAGCCTGGGCCGGCGGAATTTCCGGCTATGTCGCGCCCCGGCACACACCCTCGGACGGTCATCTGGAACGGGCGAAACAGGCGCAACTGACGCTGCGCGAGCGGGAACTGATTCGCGCCATCGTAGAAAACCCATCCGCCAAGTACCTGTGTATCGCCGCGCGCTTGGGCATCAGCGAGCACACCGTGCACAACCACCTCAGCAACATCTATCACAAGCTCAATCTCATCAACCGCATCGACTTGCTGATGTATGCGCTGAAACACGGGCTCACCAACGACGAAGAACCGCCCGCCTCCAGCTGGGTGGAGCTGGATTGAATGTCACGCCACGGCCAGAAGCGCTACGAGGGTGGTTTCCACGCCACCCTCGCCACCTTTCATCTGCGCGCGGCCTCAGGCGCCAAACACAATGTCGCTATTCAACAGATCGACCCCGACCACTGTGATGGTGGTTGTTTGCCCGCCAGTCTCGGCAACAGTCACTATGCTGTCTGAGCCGCCGTTGTCGATCGATTGGACGACGGCGGTCGGGTCGCCGATGAGCACCAGCGCGTCTCGCAGGCCTGGACTCGCATTCGCATCGAAGCCGGTGACCCGGTACAGGTTCTCCTCGAGCGACAGATCGACGTTGAAGGCATCGCGCTCACCGAGCGTGCCCAGCAGCCTGAAGTCGAAGAGTAGGTCGGCCGGGTCGTTGGCGAACAGGTCGGCGACAAAGCTACTGGTCGCCATGTCCCCATCCCCGTCCGTCAGCTTCGCGCTGAACGCCAGCTGAATATCGCTGGCCAGGCTCTCGGTCTCCTGGATGAACTGGATCACCGGGATCTTGATCGTGCCCAGTCCCATGGTGAGCTGAACCGCATCGATCCGATTGGTGCCATCCCAGTCGATGACGAAGGACTTCTGTCCGCCCGCCTCCGAAGTCAGGTCAGCGGCCTCCACTTTGGTCTGAGCCGAAGCATCGCCGTTCTCGTCGAAGATCCGGTAGTACAGCTCTTCCGTCGCCGGGTCGTAGCCTTGCACCGAGTTGTCGATAAAGACCTTCATGCTCGTCAACAAGGACTCGGGATTGATGACGAAACTCTCGTCGCCGGCATTGATGCCCGCCGTCGCGTTGCCGTCCAGGTTGTTGTTGGCGATGCCGATGCCGGAGGTGCTGACGTTCATTTTTGCGCTGCCGATGAAGGCAAACCCGCCGCCTTCTACCTGCGCTTCGGTGAGGTCGGGCGCTCCCGGCCCGATGGCGAGGAGAATGTTGGCGGCGCTGGTGGTCGGATTGATGCCGAAGAAGACGATCTCCTCGGATGGCGACGGGATGGTCGGCGGATTCTGCGGCGGGATCAACAGGGTGCGCACGGGGTCGGGGCCGCCGGCACCGAGCGCGCCGTCGGCGCTGCTGAGGACGATCATCGAACCGAAGCCTTGCACCAGATCCAGGGCATAGCGGCCATCGGCGAAGGCGGTCAGCGTGTAGTCGATGCTGGTATCTGCCGTTGCGGCGTTGTTGTCGAAATCTCCGGTCAGGGTACCGGCGAACTGGTAGGCGCCATTGGCATCCGGTGAGGGCGCTTGCTCGGTGAGCGTGCCGCTCCCCAACATGGTCGTGCTGTCTGGCCTGACCAGGGTGAACTGGCCATTCAGCAGGCTAATATCCAGCCCGGCCGCACCCAGCCCGTCGGCGCCGGCCGCCATGGTCCAGTAGCCGTATTGCGCAAGGGTGCTACCGGTGCCGATCAGGTTGCCGAAGGCGAGCGACGGGCCGTCGTCCTTGAACACCAGGTTCTGGCCGATGTTGAGCGTCGCCTGGGCACTGTCGCCGTCCTTGTCGGTGATGGTCGCGGTCAGCGTCACCAGGTTGTCCGCGGCCAGGGTCTTCGAGTCATCCGGATTGCTCGCGTCGGGATGCACCACCGCTCGGATCTGGTCGAGCGTGACGTCAC
>JBFKAF010000245.1:0-5509 GCA_041621735.1 Pseudomonas sp. | reverse complement strand
TGCCTGCAACTCGGCGCTCGACTGGCCCGCCCCGGCGAATTCAGCGAACGCGCCTTCCTCAATGACAAACTCGACCTGGCCCAGGCCGAAGCCATCGCCGACCTGATCGAAGCCAGCTCGGAACAAGCTGCGCGCAACGCCTTGCGCTCGCTGCAGGGCGAGTTCTCGAAACGTGTGCATAACTTGACCGAACGGCTGATCAGCCTGCGCATCTATGTCGAAGCGGCTATCGACTTTCCCGAGGAGGAAATCGACTTCCTCGCCGACGGTCACGTGTTGAGGCTGTTGCAAGACGTGCGCGCCGACCTCACCGGGGTATTGCGTGAAGCGGGGCAAGGCGCACTGCTGCGCGATGGCATGACCGTGGTGATCGCCGGCCGGCCGAATGCCGGCAAGTCGAGTCTGCTCAATGCGCTGGCTGGGCGTGAGGCGGCCATAGTCACCGAAATCGCGGGGACTACCCGCGATGTACTGCGTGAACATATCCACATCGACGGCATGCCACTGCACGTGGTGGACACTGCAGGTCTGCGCGACACCGAGGACCAAGTGGAGAAAATTGGGGTCGCGCGCGCCTTGAATGCCATTAACGAGGCGGACCGGATTCTGTTGATGGTCGATACCACGGCACCCGAAGCGGCGGACCCCTTCGCCTTGTGGCCGGAATTTCTCGAGCAACGACCGGACCCAGCCAAGGTCACCTTGATTCGCAATAAAGCCGATCTGTCCCACGAGGCCGTTGGCTTGGACGTCAGTGCCGATGGCCATGTCACCATCAGCCTGTCGGCTAAATCGAATGCCGGCCTCGAGCTGCTGCGTGAGCACCTGAAAACCTGCATGGGCTATGAACAAACCGCCGAAAGCAGCTTCAGCGCCCGCAGACGTCACCTGGAGGCGTTACGCCAGGCAGGCACATGCCTGGAACACGGTCACGCTCAGCTGACCCTGGCAGGCGCTGGCGAACTGCTCGCCGAAGACTTGCGTCAGGCCCAGTACGCGCTCGGCGAGATCACCGGCGCATTCAGTTCGGACGATCTGCTGGGGCGGATCTTTTCCAGCTTCTGCATAGGAAAATGAGCGCCAAGCTTTAAGCCGCGAACCGCAAGAAGCTCCTGTGATCCTGGAGGAAACCGCTGGAGCCTTTTTGTAGCCGGATGCAATCCGGGGAAGTCTCTCGGCTATAAACCGCTCCCGGATTTCATCCGTACCAACCAGCGCCTAACCCATCCTACGCAGCGCCCCCTCAAAACCTCATTTATGCCATTCAGGCAGGCCTTCGCCTGGGCGCAATGTGCATGTCCGGTCACTTATTTACCCACCTAAGCTCTGTGGAAAACCCGACCTGAGCTCTGCCCATAACCCGGTGATAAAACGGAGGATAACCGCCCCTGTGGATAACCATCCTTTTAACCCACAGCTTGCGTACCGCAACTGAACAGGCAAACGCCAGGATCAGCACAACCTTTTGAAACGCTACAAGCTATGCAACTAGAGGGCCGTAGCCATCTATCCACAGAAAAGCGCCGCATAAGTAATAAACATAAAAACAAAGCTTCATATAAATTCATTCTTTTTATTCTTTATTAACCGCCAGCCTTTTTCAGCACAGGGCCGGTTGGCTATTTTTTGTGCAGAAGGGTTCTTTCGGGTCAGCTAAGTGCCTATACTTGCCGGCTTTCCGCTTTTCCCGATAAAAGCCTCCCCATTTCTCAACAGGCACGAGGTGCGTGGTGGATTTCCCTTCCCGTTTTGATGTGATCGTAATCGGCGGTGGCCACGCCGGCACCGAGGCTGCGCTCGCGGCCGCACGCATGGGGGTAAACACCCTGCTGCTGACCCATAACGTGGAAACCTTGGGGCAGATGAGCTGCAACCCAGCCATTGGTGGCATCGGCAAAAGCCACCTGGTCAAGGAAATCGACGCCCTCGGCGGCGCCATGGCCCACGCCACCGATCTTGGCGGTATTCAGTTCCGCGTCTTGAACAGCCGCAAAGGCCCGGCCGTTCGCGCCACTCGCGCCCAGGCCGATCGCCTGTTGTACAAGGCCGCCATCCGCGAAACCCTGGAAAACCAGGTCAACCTGTGGATATTCCAGCAAGCCGTGGATGACCTGATCGTCGAGAACGAACAGGTCAAAGGCGTAGTCACGCAGATGGGCCTGCGTTTTCTCGCCGACTCGGTGGTGTTGACCACCGGTACCTTCCTCGGCGGACTTATCCACATCGGCATGCAGAACTACACCGGTGGCCGCGCCGGCGATCCACCCTCGATTGCCTTGGCCCATCGCCTGCGTGAATTGCCACTGCGTGTCGGCCGCCTGAAAACCGGTACCCCACCGCGAATCGATGGACGTTCGGTGGACTTCACCCAGATGACCGAACAGCCGGGTGACACACCGATTCCGGTGATGTCGTTCCTCGGCAGCCAGCAGCAACATCCGCGTCAGGTCAGTTGCTGGATCACCCACACCAATGCCCGGACCCACGACATCATCGCCGCCAACCTGGATCGTTCGCCGATGTATTCCGGGGTGATCGATGGCATCGGTCCGCGTTATTGCCCGTCGATCGAAGACAAGATTCACCGTTTCGCCGACAAGGACAGCCACCAGGTGTTCATCGAGCCGGAAGGCCTGACCACCCATGAGCTGTACCCCAATGGTATTTCCACCTCGCTGCCCTTCGATGTGCAGCTGGAACTGGTGCGCTCGATTCGTGGGATGCAGAACGCGCACATCGTGCGTCCTGGCTACGCCATCGAATACGACTACTTCGATCCGCGGGACCTGAAGTACAGCCTGGAAACCAAGGTCATCGGCGGCCTGTTCTTCGCCGGGCAGATCAACGGCACCACCGGCTACGAAGAAGCTGGTGCCCAGGGTTTGTTAGCCGGTTGCAACGCCGCGCTGCGCGCGCAAGGACGTGAGGCCTGGTGTCCGCGTCGCGACGAAGCCTACATCGGCGTACTGGTTGACGACCTGATCACCCTGGGCACCCAAGAGCCGTACCGCATGTTTACCTCGCGGGCCGAGTACCGCCTGATCCTGCGCGAAGACAACGCCGACCTGCGATTGACCGAGAAGGGTCGCGAACTGGGTCTGGTCGACGATCGGCGCTGGGCGGCGTTCGAGGCCAAGCGCGAAGGCATCGCCCAGGAAGAACAACGGCTGAAAAGCACCTGGGTACGACCGAATACCGCGCAAGGCGACGCCATCGCCGAACGTTTCGGCACGCCGCTGACGCACGAGTACAACCTGCTCAACCTGCTCTCGCGCCCGGAAATCGACTACGCCGGCCTGGTCGCAGTGACCGGCGGCGGCGCCGAAGACCCGCAGGTCGCCGAACAGGTCGAGATCAAGACCAAGTACGCCGGTTACATCGACCGCCAGCAGGATGAGATCGCCCGTCTGCGCGCCAGCGAAGATACCCAGCTGCCGGCCGATATCGACTACAACGGGATTTCCGGGTTATCCAAGGAGATCCAGCACAAGCTCGGCGAGGCCCGCCCGCAGACCCTGGGCCAGGCCTCGCGGATTCCGGGGGTGACCCCGGCTGCGATCTCGCTGTTACTGATCCACCTGAAAAAACGCGGTGCTGGCCGCCAGCTGGAGCAAAGCGCCTGATGTCTCTGGTCACCCTCAGCCATGCAGCAGAACTCAGTCAGGGCGCGCGTGAGTTGGGCGTCGAACTCTCCGCCGCGCAACACCAGCAACTGCTCGCCTACCTGGCGCTGTTGATCAAGTGGAACAAGGCCTACAACCTGACGGCGGTGCGCAATCCGGACGAAATGGTCTCGCGCCATCTGCTCGACAGCCTCAGCGTGGTGCCCTACGTCGCCGAAGCTGGGGATAACTGGCTGGACGTCGGCAGCGGTGGCGGCATGCCGGGTATTCCCCTGGCGATCCTGTTCCCCGAGCGGCGCTTCACCCTGCTCGACTCCAACGGCAAGAAGACCCGCTTCCTCACCCAGGTGAAACTGGAGCTGCAACTGGCCAACCTGGAAGTTATCCACAGCCGGGTCGAAGGCTTTACTCCCGAGCGCCCATTCAGCGGTATCTGCTCGCGGGCCTTCAGCTCGTTGCAGGATTTCAGCGACTGGACGCGTCACCTCGGCGATGGCAACACCCGCTGGTTGGCGATGAAGGGCGTGCACCCCGATGACGAACTACAAGCTCTGCCGGCGGATTTCTCGCTGCTCGCCACTCATGTGCTCAAGGTTCCCGGTTGCCAAGGTCAGCGCCATCTGCTGATACTGCGGCGCTCGGTCTAGGGGAAAAGCAGCATGGCTAAAGTATTCGCAATCGCCAACCAGAAGGGCGGCGTGGGCAAGACCACCACCTGCGTCAATCTGGCTGCCTCACTGGTAGCGACCAAGCGCCGCGTGCTGCTGATCGACCTCGATCCACAGGGCAACGCGACCATGGGCAGCGGTATCGACAAACATTCCCTGGAGCATTCGATCTACGACGTGCTGATCGGCGAATGCGACCTGGTGCAGGCCATGCAGTTTTCCGAGCACGGCGGTTATCAGTTGCTGCCGGCCAACCGCGACCTGACCGCCGCCGAAGTCTCCCTGCTGGAAATGAAGATGAAGGAGAGTCGCCTGCGCTATGCGTTGGCGCCGATTCGCGAGAATTACGATTACATCCTCATCGACTGTCCACCGGCCCTGTCGATGCTGACGATCAACGCGCTGGTCGCCGCCGATGCGGTAATTATCCCCATGCAGTGCGAGTATTACGCCCTCGAGGGTCTGAGTGACCTGGTCAACAGCATTCAGCGCATTGGCCAGTTGCTTAATCCGAGCCTGAAGATCGAAGGCTTGTTGCGTACCATGTACGACCCGCGCATCAGCCTGACCAACGATGTCTCGGCGCAGCTTAAAGAACATTTTCCCGATCAGCTGTACCAAACGGTGATCCCGCGCAATGTGCGCCTGGCCGAAGCCCCGAGTTTCGGCATGCCGGCGCTGGTTTATGACAAGCAATCCCGTGGTGCCATCGCCTACCTGGCGTTGGCTGGTGAACTGGTTCGTCGCCAGCGTGCAAACGCCCACACTGCAACTGCATAAGGAATTCCGCATGGCCGCCAAGAAACGAGGGCTGGGAAGAGGATTGGACGCCCTGCTAGGGGGAACCAGCGTCGTCGCCTTGCAAGACGAAGCGGCCCAGGCCGACAGTAGCGAGCTGCAATACTTGCCGCTGGATCTGATCCAGCGCGGTAAATACCAGCCGCGCCGCGACATGGATCCGACTGCACTGGAAGAGCTGGCCCAGTCGATCAAATCCCACGGGGTGATGCAGCCCATCGTGGTGCGGCCAATTGCCGACGGACGCTTCGAGATAGTCGCCGGCGAACGCCGCTGGCGCGCCAGCCATCAGGCTGGTCTGGAGAAGATTCCCGCCATGGTGCGCGAGCTGCCGGATGAGGCCGCCATCGCCATGGCGCTGATCGAGAACATCCAGCGCGAAGACCTCAACCCGATTGAGGAAGCCGTGGCACTGCAGCG
>JBFKAF010000244.1:0-5512 GCA_041621735.1 Pseudomonas sp. | reverse complement strand
GGTGATCGACAACTCGTCTGCCGCGCGGGTGAACGAACAATGCCGCGCTGCGGCTTCGAAGGCGCGCAGGGCATAGAGCGGTGGCAACTGGCGGTTCATCGAGCTTTATCCATGAGTATTAATCACGCTTGGCATCGTTTTTTTCCCTTTGTGCGGAGCCTACGAACTCCGAACAATAGCGCTACTTCCGTGCCATGAAAAACATCAGGCATGCCGCATAACTGAGTCAGACTCATCATGAACACTACCCTTCACGACGAATTCAACGCCATCCTGCGTCTGGCCGGCCCGCTGATCGCCGCTCAACTGGCACACGTGCTCATGGTCTTCACCGACACCGTGATGATGGGCCTGCTCGGCCCCGAGGCGCTGGCCGGCGGCGGATTGGGCGCGGCGAGCTATTCCTTCGTGTCGATCTTCTGCGTCGGGGTGATCGCCGCGGTCGGCAACCTGGTGGCGATTCGCCACGGCGCCGACGATAGTGCCGGGGTCACCCGCCTGGCCCAGAACGGCCTGTGGCTGGGCTGGGGTCTGGCGCTGGGCGCCGGCCTGATCCTGTGGAACCTGGAGCCGGCACTGACCCACCTTGGCCAGACCCCGGCGAACGTCGAGCGCGCCATGCCGTTTCTCTCCACCCTGCTGTTTGCCCTGCCCGGCTATATGAGCTTCATGGCATTGCGCGGTTTCACCAGCGCCATCGGCCGGCCCGGCCCGGTGATGGCCATCAGCATCGGCGGGGCGCTGGCCAATTTCATCCTCAACTATGCGCTGATCAAAGGCTGGTTCGGCTTGCCGGCGCTGGGTCTGGCCGGCATCGGTCTGGTCACCGCCCTGGTGATGAACGCCATGGCCCTGCTGCTGGCCTGGCATGTCATGCGCCACCCCAGTTACGCCGCCTACCCCCTGCGGCGCGGCCTGCTGCGCCCGGCCTGGGCCGAGCTGCAGGAGCTGCTGCGCCTGGGCCTGCCGATTGGCGGCACCTATGCGGTGGAGTCCGGCCTGTTCGCCTTCGCCGCCCTGAGCATGGGCGCGCTCGGCAGCATCCAACTGGCCGCGCATCAGATCGCCATTCAGTCGGTGTACGTGGCCTTCATGGTGCCGGTGGGCATGTCCTACGCGGTGACCTTTCGCATTGGCCAGCACTTCGGCGCCGGACGCCTGCTCGAAGCGCGTCGCGCCGGGCGCCTGGGCATCGGCATGGGCGCCGCCTGCATGCTCGGCTTCGCCACGCTGTTCTGGTTGCTGCCGGAGTGGGTGGTCGGGCTGTTTCTCGACCGTTTCGACCCGGCCTATCGCGAGGTCGTCGCCCTGGCCGTCAGCCTGCTGGCGATTGCCGCCTGGTTCGAGCTGTTCGACGGCATCCAGACCATCGCCATGGGCGCGATTCGCGGCCTGAAGGACGCCAAGAGCACCTTCTACGTCGGCCTCGGCTGCTACTGGATGATCGGCGCGCCGCTGGCCTGGGTGCTGGCCTTCGCGCTGGGTTGGGGCGCCACAGGCGTGTGGTGGGGCCTGGCTGGCGGCCTGGCCTGCGCGGCCATCGGCCTGACCCTGTGCTTCGAATGGAAGAGCGCACGCCTGCTGCATCCGCCGCAGCAGCAAGCCTGCCTTACATAAGCCGAGTCGAGCGAATGCGCCCGCCCCAGCCTAGGAGTTAGGCAGGCCCAGCTGTGGCTGACGCATGCCCGACAGCAGAAAACCCGCCAGTTCATGCAACGGCAGCGCCTTGCTGATCAGATAGCCCTGTACCTGGTCGCAGCCGAACTGGCGCAACAAGGCCAGCTGCTCGGCGCTTTCCACACCCTCGGCGACCACCTGCAGGTCGAGGTTGTGCGCCAGATTGATCATCGCCCGCACCAATTGACAGTCCTCCGGGCGCTCGCCCATGCCGCCGACGAAGCTCTTGTCGATCTTCAGCAGGCTGATCGGCAGGTTGTTCAGGTGCACGAAGGAGGAGAAACCGGTGCCGAAATCGTCCAGGGAAAAGCGCACACCGAGGCGACCGAGCGCCAACATGGTCTGCCGCACCTGATCGCTACGGCGCATCACCGCCGTTTCGGTCAGTTCGAACTCCAGCCAGCGGGCATCGACGCCGTATTCGTCGATCAGACGGCTGAGCGTCGGCAACAGCTGGCTGTCCTGAAACTGGCGAAACGACAGGTTGATCGCCATGTGCAACGCCGGCACGCCGCGCCCGGATAGCCACTGCATGTCGCGCAGGGCGCGGGACATGACCCAGTAACCGAGCGGCACGATCAGCCCGCTTTCCTCGGCCAGCGGCACGAACGCGTTCGGCGCCAACAGCCCACGCTCGCCATGGCGCCAGCGCACCAGCGCCTCCAGGCCAACGATGCGCCCACTGTGCAGGCACAGCCTGGGTTGATAGTGCAATTCCAGCTCGTCGCGGCGCAGCGCCCGACGCAGCTCGCCCTCCAACTCGGCCTGACTGCGTTCGCTGCGGTTGAGCCGCTCGTCGTAGATATGGAAGCTGCAGCCCTGCTGGCTCTTGGCCTGTTGCATGGCGATATGCGCGTGCCACATCAGCGGATCGACAGCCGCATCCTCCCAGACCTGAGCCAGACCCAGGCTGCTGCCGAGCAACAGGCTTTCGCCATCGATCCAATAGGGTTCGCTGAGTACCTCGCCGATGCGTTCGGCCAGTTGCTCGACGCGCCGTGGCGCGTGTCGGCTGTCCAGCAGCAGAGCGAACTCATCGCTGCCCAGACGGGCGAGCAGATCGCCCTCTTGCAACACCCCCTTGAGCCGCGCCACCACTTGCAGAATCAAGCGATCGCCGGCCTGGTAACCGAGGGCGTCGTTGGCCAGGCGGAAGTTGTCCAGATCGAGGTGACCGAGGGTCAGTCCCTGCCCACTGCATTCGGCCAAACGCGCGGCCAACAGGGTCTGGAAGCCCTGACGGTTGGCGATGCCGGTCAGCACGTCCTGTTCGGCCAGGCGCTGCAGGGTCTCTCTCAGCCGACCTTGCTCCCGTGCATAGCGCAGACAACGGCGCAACAGGTCGGCGGACAGTTGCTCGCGTACCAGCCAGTCGCTAACCCCGGGCGGCGGCTCGGCGGGCTCCTGTTCCAGCAGCAGGATCGTCGGCAAGGCACAGCTGCCGGGAGCCGGCAGGTGCTGCGGGGTGCTCAGCAACAAGGCATTGTATGGGCTATCGAACAGGCTGCTGGCGACCGCCCAGGATGGTGCGGTGATCAGCGACAAGGCACCGTCCAGGCTCGCCAGGTGCTGTTGCAACAGCTTTAGCCAAGCCGGATCGTCGGCCAGCAGCAGCAGGCGCAAAGTTTTTAGCGGCGCGGACAAGCGACCTCCCCCGTGGTCATGGTCAATTTCGCCCGGCCCCTGGTCCGCGAGACGGCAGCGAGCACCCTCGGGTACCGCCTGCCTCTGCGCGCGGGGGCCTGACTAACGGCCGCAAGCGTCATGCGCTGAACATCGCGAGCTGAGCCCACAGCAGCGCCCAATTAAGCAAGCGCCGAGCCGGCTGACCAGCGCGTTCGGCGCATCCTGTGAGCGACATCATGCGGGGGAGGAAATTTCCTCGGCAGAACACCCGAAAACCACTTGTAAGCCCGGTTTAGAGCTAATTCAACGCCGCGACCAGGGTTCCCGGGTGGCGCTGGCGCAGGGTTAGAAAACGCTCCAGTTCGCCCAGTGGCAAGGCCTTGCTGATCAAATAGCCCTGCACCTGGTCGCAGCCGAACTGCTCGAGCATCTCCAGTTCGGCCTGCGACTCCACACCCTCGGCCACCACCTCCAGGCCCAGGTTGCGCGCCAGGTTGATCATGGCGTTGACCAGCCGGCTCTGATCCGGCCGTACATGCATGCCGGAGACGAAGCTCTTGTCCAGTTTGAGCAAGGCGATCGGCAGACTGGCGATGTGCACGAAGGAGGAGAAGCCGGTGCCGAAGTCATCCAGGGCGAAGCGCACGCCCAGTTCACCCAGCACCTGCATGGTGTCCAGCACATATTCACTGCGCTGCATCACCGCGGTTTCGGTGAGTTCGAACTCCAACCAGCGGGCGTCGACCCCGGCGCCGGCAATCAGTCGCTGCACGGTGGGCAGTAACTGACTGTCCTGAAACTGGCTGAAGGACAGGTTGATCGCCATATGCAGGGTCAGGCCGCGCTCGCTCAGCCAGCGCGCGTCCTCCAGCGCACGGGCGATGACCCAGTAACCGAGGGGCACGATCAGCCCGCACTGCTCGGCCAGGGGGATGAAGTCCAGGGGGTAGAGCAGGCCCCGATGCGGATGACGCCAGCGCACCAGCCCTTCGAGGCCGACGACCTCGCCACTGGCCAGGTCCAGGCGCGGCTGGTAATGCAACTCCAGCTCGTCACGGCGCAAGGCACGGCGCAACTCGCCCTCCAGGTCGACCAGACTGCGCACCTCGCTGGAGATGCGCTGGTCGTAGAGATGATAGGTACAGCCCGGGCGGCTCTTGGCCTGCTGCATGGCGACGTGGGCGTGCCACAGCAGTGCGTCGGCGTCCTCCCCGGCGCGACTGTAGGCCAGCCCCAGGCTGCAGCCCAGCGACAGACTCTCTCCCTGAATCCAGTAGGGCTCGGCCAGCGCATCCAGCAGGGCCTGTTGCAGGACCTCGATCCGCGTCGGCGCGGCGCTGACATCCAGCAACAGGGCGAATTCGTCACTGCCGATGCGGCCCAACAGATCCTGCGGTTCCAGCACCTGTTGCAGTCGCTCGACCACGTGCTGGATCAGTTCGTCGCCGGCCCGATGACCGAGGCTGTCATTGGCGTGCTTGAAATTATCCAGATCCAGATAGCCCAGCAGCAGGCCTCGGCCGCGCTGCACCTGCAGACGCTGCTGCAACTGCGCCTGAAAGCCCTGGCGATTGACGATGCCGGTCAGCGCATCCTGGGTCGCCAGGTACTGGCGGGCGGAAAGTTGCGCGCGGTAATGCAGGCAACGTTGCAGCACCTCGGCGTTCAGGCTGTCGCGCGCCAGCCAGTCATCGATATTGGCCGGCAACTGGGTCGGCGCAGTGTCGAGCAACAGGATCGGCGACAGCGGGCACTGGCCGGCAGCGGGCAGGCATTCGGGGGTGGCGAACAGCAGGTCGGGCAACTCCTCGCGAAACAAGCGCGGGGCATCGTTCCAGCTGTTGGCGACACATAACCAAACCGGTTCCGCCTGCTCGGCCAACAGCTTATCCAGCACGCTCACCCAGTCGGGGTCGGTTGCCAGAATTAGCAGGCGCGAGAATTCGGTTTGGCGGAGCACACGACCTCCACAGCTCGTCTTCTAATAAATTACTTTAAGTTATAGACGCACTTATCTAATACATGACAAGAATTTTTTTGTATAGCGCCGCTTATCTGCCGATCATCGCAGGCTCGTCCTGCTCTTGGGTGCAACCCTGATAGAATCTCCGGCCTTTTTCCCCAGTTGATTTCAGCATGTCCCGACTCAATCCCCGGCAGCAGGAAGCCGTGAACTACGTCGGCGGCCCTCTTTTGGTGCTCGCCGGCG
>JBFKAF010000243.1:0-5515 GCA_041621735.1 Pseudomonas sp. | reverse complement strand
TGCGCTGTTGCACGCTGACCGCGGGGAAACTCTGCGGGTACTGCAGGTAGAGCAGGGTCAGGGGCAGCAGGGCGCTGTCTTGACCGCCTTTGAGGGCCTGTTCGAGCAATTGCTCGGCCTCCTGGCGTTCGCTGGCGCTGGGGTTGCCTTTGTGTACCAGCAACTTGCCCAGCCGTGCGGCGGCGCGCGGCGAGCTATCCGCCGCCTGCCGGTAGGTGGCTTCGGCCTGGCGCAGCAACTGCGGATCGCCACTGCTCTGCTGGATATCGGCCAGGCCGACTTGCGCATCGGCGTAACCCAGCGCGGCGAGTTGCCGATAGTTGTGTTCGGCCGTCGCGCTATCGCCGTTCTGCAGGGCCTGATTGGCCAGGCGTTGATCGGGCAGGCCGGCGCAGCCTGCCAGGCTCAACGCAGCGAGCAGCAGCAGGTGTTGCGGTTGAGTGTGAGCCACGCGCATGTCCTCCTCAGAGCCCCACTGCCATGGCTTGGTCGAGCAGCCAGTCGAGCGAGGGGCCGCGATCGCTGCGGACTTCCACCGGGCGGCCGGCGAGGGCGCTGTCCAGCGCCTGGTCCGGCTGGATCTGCACGCGGATGTCGGCAGACAGGTTGTCGCCGTCGCTCAGGCGGCTGCTGATGATCTTGCCGCGACGCAACTCGGTTTCGCCGGCGACCTGGAAGCTGACCCGCAGGCCGGGTTTGATTTCGTTGAACTTGCTGTAGGGGAAGCGCGCCTCGATGGTCGCCTGGCTGTCACGCGGCACCAGTTGGAAGATCGCCTGGCCCTTGCTGGCGAACTGACCGTCGGCCACCAGTTGGCGGGCCACGCTGCAGTCGCAGGGGCTGGTCAGGGTGCCTTTCATCTGCTTGCCGAACAGGCTTTCGACGTTGGCCGGGTTGATCTGCTCCTGGTCCAGATGGCCCTTGAGCATCTCCAGCATGGACGCGCTGAAGGTGGCGATGGGCGCGCCCTTGTCGATCTGGCCGTCGGCCCCGACCAGGCTCTGCACCGTGCCTTCACGGGGCATGGTGACCTGCATGGCGGGCACGCTGACCATACCGGACTGGGCATGGGTGACGAAGTACAGGCCGTACACCGACTTGAAGATAAAGCCGAAGGCGACCAGGCCGACCAGGAACAGCGCCAGGCTGAAGGTCACCGCACGCAGACGGCGCAGGGCGCCCATGCCGGTCGCGCCGGCCTTGTCCTTGCGCGCCTTGGTGAAGTTGTCCCGTTGCAAGGTGGTCAGCAGTTCGCCGACGCTGACCAGCTCGCCACTCAGGTGGGCGGTGATCAGGTGGCGCAGGGTGGTGATCTCGCGCGGTTTCATGTTGTGAAACTGGCAACCGACCCGGCCGTTGTCGACCGAACGCACCTGGAACTCGACATCGATGGCCAGGGTGAGGTTGTCGATGAGAAACAGCAGTTTGCCTTTGTGGTGATCGCCGACCTGCACCGGGATCTTGCTGGCGTCATAGCTGAAGCCGCCGGCAGAGATATCCAGCAGGTTCTGTTCGGCCACTTCGCGGCTTTTGCCGATAAAGCGGATCTTGGCTGGGAGCTTGACCCGCGCATGCTGGCGCTGGGCTTCCGACTCATGCACCACATTGAGGTTGACGGCGGTATTCATGGCGATATTCCTACTCAAAAGTCACTAATTCCATTCATGTCCGCTCACACCACCAGCAGCAGCGCGGCAATGAATACGCTGGCGGCGGAGAAGGTCATGGTTCGGGACGACCAGGTGTTGAACCAGCGCTGAAAGCTGGCCAGGTCACGGTTCAGCTTGGTCGGCTGACGGGTCCAGGATTGCTGGTCGAGGCGGAAGAACACGTAGATCTTCACCAGTGCCCCGACGATCTGGTTGTAATACAGAATCAGCGGGTAAACCGGGCCGATGCGGTGTCCGCTGAGCGACAACAGCAGGGTCAGGACCAGCCGCGTGGTGCCGATCCACAGCAGGTAGATCAGCAGGAAGGCGATGCTGTATTTGAAGCTGGCGATCAGCGCCACGGCGAGGCCGAGCAGGCAGGTCCACATCGACACACGCTGGTCGAACAGCACCAGACAGGTGAACAGGCCCAGGCGCTTGCTGCCCAGCTTCATGGCCCGCGAGTTCTGCCGCAGGTTGTTGCCATACCAACGGAACATCAGTTTGCGGCTGGCCTTGATGAAGCTCTTTTCCGGCGGGTGCTCGACCGTGTGGATCGCCGTATCCGGTACGTAAAAGGTGTCGTAACCCAGGCGCATCAGGCTGTACCAGCTGGACTTGTCATCCCCGGTGAGGAACTTGAAGCGGCCCAGACGCCAATGGTCCAGCGAGTCGCTTTCGACGTCGGCGATGAACTCCGGGTCGGTGATCACCTGGGCGCGGAACACCGACATCCGTCCGGTCAGGGTCAGCACGCGCTGGGACAGGCCCATCGAGCACATGTTGAGGTGGCGCTGGGCGAAGCGCAGCTTGTGCCACTCACTCATGACATAGCTGCCGCGAACCTCGCAGAACTCGTTGGTGGTCAGCCCGCCAACGTTGGGGAACAGCTTGAAGTAGGGCGCGGTGGCCCTGACGATGCCGGGTTGCAGCACGCTGTCGCCGTCGATCACCGCGACCACCGCGTCCTGGTCCGGCAGGTGCCGGGATATCGCGCGGAAACCGTGGGCCAGACCATCGCGTTTGCCGGTGCCGGCAATCCGCACGAAGTCCAGGGTGACATGCGCCGGCGGGTTGTGTTTCTCCCACAGGCTCTTGACCAGGAACTCATCGGACAGCTCGACGATCGAGCAGACCACGGTGGTCGGGTAGCCGCAGGCGATGGCTTCGAGGATCACCGATTGATACACCTGCGCGGTGGTCAGGGCGTCGATGCGGAAACTGGTGACCATCAGGAACACGTGCGACGGATCGGCCGCCTGACCCAGTCGTTTGGCTTTACGCCGGTGGCGTGGAAACACCACGTAGAGGAACAGGATGCCGCGCAGGAAATGCATGGCGCCCATCGAATAGCGCCAGATACCCACGGCACCGATCAGCAACAGGAAGTCCTTCGACTCCGGGTCGAAGACCGTTCTGGGCAACGCCAGGGCAATCCCCATCAATAAGCTGAGGTAGAACAGCCAGCCGGCGGCTTCAGCGAGACCCTGCTTGAGCCTATCCATCTGTGTCTTCATCCTGTGTTTCGGGCATGCCTGCGGCGGGTGGGCGCGGTCGTCCGCGCCCACCCGAGAAACGCAGGCCGCAGTGGGTTGAGGCTGGGGGGTGAGCGGCTACTGGCGGTGATGGGCACATGGCGGTATGCACCTGATCGTCAGCAGGGCCGAGTGGTTACCAGCAGATGCCTTCGCTGGCGCCACGACTGGCATGCGCCATGAAGCCCACCAGGTCGACCACCCGCTTGCCCTCGGGGGCCTGCTGGGCCAGGGCTCTGAACTGCTCGTCACGGTTGCCCAGGACGATGATCTCGGAGTTGTCGATCACCTGCGCCAGGTCGCTGTTGAGCAGCGACGAGACATGCGGAATCTTCGACTCGATGTAGTCCTTGTTGGCCCCATGCACCCGCGCATATTCGACGTTGCTGTCGTAGATGCTCAGGGCGAAGCCCTTGCCGATCAGCATCTCGGCCAGTTCGACCAGGGGGCTTTCGCGCAGGTCGTCGGTGCCGGCCTTGAAACTCAGGCCGAGCAAGGCGACTTTGCGCTTGTCGTGGCTGGCGATGATGTCGAAGGCGTTCTGCACCTGCGCCACGTTGCTGCGCATGATCGAGCCGAGCATCGGGTGTTCCACGTCCAGCTGGCTGGCGCGGTAGGTGAGGGCGCGCACGTCCTTGGGCAGGCAGGAACCGCCGAAGGCGAAGCCGGGGCGCATGTAGTACTGCGACAGGTTCAGGGTCTTGTCCTGGCAGACCACATCCATCACCTCGCGACCATCGACGCCGACCGCCTTGGCGATGTTGCCGATCTCGTTGGCGAAGGTCACCTTGGCCGCGTGCCAGACGTTGCAGGTGTACTTGATCATCTCGGCGACTTCGATGTCCTTGCGGATGATCGGCGCGTCGAGTTCACGGTACAGCTCTTCGAGAATATCGCCGGACTGAGTGTCCAGCTGACCGATCACGGTCATCGGCGGTTGATCGTAGTCCTTGATCGCGGTGCTTTCGCGGAGGAACTCCGGGTTGACCGCCACGCCAAAATCGACACCGGCCTTCTTCCCGGAGCAGTCTTCGAGGAGTGGAATCACCACGTTTTTCACCGTGCCCGGCAGCACCGTGCTGCGTACCACGATGGTGTGGCGCTCGCTCTTGTCGCGCAGGACCAGGCCGATTTCGCGGCACACTGATTCGATATAGTTGAGTTCCAGATCGCCGTTCTTCTTGCTCGGCGTACCGACGCAGATAAACGACATTTCGCTGTCGCGCACCGCGCCGGCAAAGTCGGTGGTGCCACGCAGCAGACCGGAGTTAATGCCCTTTTCCAGCAGCGCCTCCAAACCGGGTTCGACGATAGGCGATTTGCCCTTGTTAATGAGGTCGATCTTGGCGGCGGAGATGTCCACGCCGATAACTTCATGACCGCGGGCAGATAAGCAGCCGGCACAGACTGCACCCACGTAACCCAAACCAAAAATGCTGATGCGCATCGCACTTACCTCGTCCGTTTATTGCGAAATTAACAGTGGCCAAGTTGGCCATGTCCATGGGTTTAACTTGCGTTCATGACGCGTTTTAATTAATTCGGGCACAAGCAGTACCTGGCTCCGATTAGTGGAGCCTGAACGGGGCTTTAGATATGTAGGGTGCCCTGTAGGTCTTGAGCGGAGTGCCCTTGGGCGCTGGCTCGTTAGTCTTGATCGGTCATATAAGTGCTGAGGTGTCTCCTATCATCTCGCGGCAACTTTATTGCGATTAAACCTACGTCGGCATATGCCGGATGAGGTTGAAAGTTTCAGTCTCGATCACGTGGGAAGTTACGTGAGCCGATGCGTTACGTGGGTAAGAGCGTGACCCTCTGCGGATAGTTCCTGCCACTCATCCTGTTTTTTTTCAGGTGATGAGTTTTCTCGGGTTCTCGGGTGATTGCACTGTAATGGCAGTTCGGAGTTGAGCATTGCAAAATGCAATGAAACTTAAAAGTTCAATGTATTTAATATGTAATAAATGCCGGACTGCGCTGGCTAATGGCTAGTCCGGCAAGTTGGTTAATTGCGGCGCGGATGGCGAAGAACGGCAAGTTGCTATCAGCGACTCAGGCGCCGAGGCTGGCTGGTTGAATCAATTGCGCGCAGCCAGGCAGGCAGGGCATAACGGGCCAGGACGGCCCGTTGGTGCGAGAGGGGCTACGCCAGCAAGCCTTGCAGCAGCCTATAGGCACAAGACCCGCTGAAGGGGAGGGAGACGAGAAAAGCGCTCAGTCTTCTGGCTGGTCGCGCAGGAACACCAGCTTGTCGGTCTTGGATTGCTCGGCCGAATAGCGGTAACCCTGGTAGCTGAAATCCTTGAGGCCTTCGGGGTTGCGCAGGCGTTC
>JBFKAF010000242.1:0-5521 GCA_041621735.1 Pseudomonas sp. | reverse complement strand
GCATCCAGGCCTGCGGCGAGCACCTCAAACAACACCTGCCCGCCACCAGCGAACGCAACGAGCTGCCCAACCACCTGGTGATACTGCCCTGAGTAATGCGGGCTCTCGAGGTGCGGCTGCCGAAGCGAAGAATGAAAGGAACAGGAGTGGTTAATACACAAACCACTTCTGCCTTTAACCAGGGCGACTCAAGCGCCCTGTTTGCCCTTGGTTGAAAAGTCCTTATTCACCACACGGACCTCCCGCTGCGGGAAGGGTATTTCATAACCGTGTTCCTGTAGCGCTTCCAAAATCATCAACATCAGGTCACCGCCCACACGGTTCTTGCCGTCGTCGATGCCCTCCATCCAGAACTCAACGAACATATTGATGCCGGAATCCCCAAAGCTGTCTATTTCACAGTCGGGACGTTCCTCTAACGGCACATCGTCGCCACTGAACACCTGTGGGTGGCTAGCGACTACAGCCTTGATAATCTCGACCAGCTTCCTGATATCGGAATGATAGGCGACCGAAAAATCAACCCGATAACGCTGACTCTTGTCCTTGTGCGTCCAGTTGGTAAATATTTCGGCGATGAATTTTTCGTTAGGCACCACAATATCTTTGCCATCGAAGGTTTCCAGCGTTGTCGAGCGCATATTCAGCTCGCGGACAATTCCGGTGCGGCCGTCATCCAGCTCGACATAGTCCCCAATAGACACGGAGCGGTCCAGCAGGATGATAATTCCGGATATAAAGTTGGACGCAATCGCCTGTAAGCCCAAACCAATACCGACACCCAGCGCACCGCCAAACACCGCAAGCGTGGTGAGGTTGATGCCCATGACCTGCAATATCAACAGCGACACCAGGAAGAATATCGCCACTTCGAAAAGTTTCGCGGCAACTTCGCGAGTGCGTATATCGAGGTTTTCCTGATGGACGATAAATGATCGGCCGGTTTTGCTGCTAATGCGTCCTAGCCAGAACAACAGCGAGCCAAAAATAGCAACACGGGCGATGCCATAAGCCGAAATCTCAATATTGCCCAGGTTTACCGATATGGATTCGAGTATGGCTATTAAATCATCCAGCACACCCAGCAGGTGCAGAAGCAACAGCGGCATCCCCAGCCACCTGAATACCCCTGCCGCAACCCTGTTCTGTACAAAGTCACGCACAACCGAATAAAACAGCAGCAATATGGCAACCGTCAGCGCAGCCTGCACCACCCAGCCCTGACTTAACAGGTTCTCACTGACTTCAACGGATATCCGCAACATCAAGATAGCGAGCACCGGAAAAACCAGACTGCCTAATTTGCCAATAAATCTACGCAAGGGATGAACGGCTGTAGCCTGGTGCTTCATGTCAAGAAATGGGGCGTATTTTCTGATGCGATTAGCCAGTACCCAGGCAACCAGGTAGATCGCTAGAATAATGCCAATTTGCGTATACACTTGCGGCTTTGAGAATACTGCGCTGGCTTGGTGGACAGTTTTATCAACGAGCTGAGTGAGTTCGTCCAATATCATTTTTAGCAGCCTTATATTTACCTAAGGAAACGCTGAACAACCCAGCCTTCACAAAATAGTACCGCTGCCATCCGCAGGCTGGCTTTTTCAGGCCATGCCTAATAGGCACCCCAGACCATAGTTTAGGTAATTCAGGCCATCGACGCGTGGCTGTCGGGTGCCCCGTCAAGCGGTCGCCTACCAATACGCTGCGGCGCTAAACCCCGCGCAGCCGCTGTAGCGTCTGCGCCATCTTGGCCGCGGGCACCTTCTGCAAATTACACAATAGATCGTGTGACACCTCGGCGACGCCGTGGCGCTCACGCAGCAGGGCCGCCATGAAACAGGTCAGGTTGGCCGCCATTTCCGCATCGGCCAGGGCCCGGTGAGCCTGGCCGGTGTGCGGCAGCTGTGCCCAGCGGTTCAAGGTGCCGAGCTTGTGGTTCGGCGCCTGGGGCAACAGGCGGCGGGCCAGCAACAGCGAACAGGCGAATGGCTGCAGGCGCTTGCGCCGGATCAAGGCCAGCTCGGCATCCCAGAACTTCTGGTCGAACGAGGCGTTATGCGCCAGCAACGGCGTATCACCGACGAAATCCGCCACCTCGTGCATCACCTGCGCCGCCGCTGGCGCCTCGCGCAACATGGCATTGCTGATGCCGGTGAGCTGCTCGATAAAGGGCGGCACCCAGGCACCGCTGTTCATCAGGCTCTGATAACGCGCGACGATCTGCCCGCCTTCGACGATGACCACGCCGATCTCGGTGGCGCGGGCCTGGGCCGGCGATATACCGGTGGTTTCGAAGTCGATAACCGCTATGGGTCCCACACTCACCTCTTCATGCTGGAGCAGCTGATACCTGAGCCCTCCCTGTTTGAGTGGCTCAGTGCTTGAGTAACTAGCGCCTGAATAACTAGTGCCTGAGCAACAGGGCACCTTCGATCGGCACATAGCGGCTGGCCGCGCGGACCAGCGATTGCGCGGTCAGCCCCGGCACGCCATAAGCCACCGCCTCGACGCCATAACTGCCCTTGATCTTGTCCAGCAGCAGGTCGAAGTCGCCGTCGCCGGAGGCCAGCACTACCTGATCGACCCGTGGCGCGGCGTCCATGATGTCGATGGTGATGCCGACGTCCCAATCGCCCTTGGCCGAGCCATCGCTGCGCTGGATATAGGGCTTGAGCTTCACGGTGAAACCGAGGTTGCGCAGGATCTGCTGGAACTGCTGCTGCTTGGCATCGCCGCGATCGATGGCATAGGCGTAGGCCTCGACTATCTGCCCGCCCTGGCTGATCTCGGCCCACAGCGCGGCATAGTCGAAGTGGCAGCCATAGGCCTGGCGCACGGTGTAATAGAGGTTCTGTACATCGGCGAATACGGCGATTTTCTTCACCGGGCATCCTCGGCAAGCGGCTGACGGACTACAGGCGCAAAGGTTAAAGTCGGCGCTCAGTATGCCAGCCTCGGACACGGGACAGTCGAAATGCCGCCGCAACAGCTCAACCGATCAGCGCCAGCGGCGCTGCTGATCATCGATATGCAGCAGGGCATTCAACGCCTGGACCGCCCCCGCAACAACCCCGACGCGGAAGCCCATATCGCCGCGCTGCTGGCGCATTGGCGGGCACACGCTTGGCCGCTGGTGCATATCCGCCACCTCTCACTGGACCCGGCATCGGTGTTCGCCCCTGGGCAGAGCGGTGTGCTGTTTCAGGCGGCATTGGCGCCGCGGGAGACTGAGCAGGTGTTCGACAAGCACGTCACCGATGCCTTCACCCACACGGGCCTCGAGCGCTGGCTGCATGCCCGTGGCCTACGCCGGGTGGTGATAGTCGGGGTGGCCAGCGAGAACTCGGTGGAAGCCACCGCGCGCAGCGCCAGCAACCTGGGTTTTTCCACTCAGGTGGTGGCCGATGCCTGTTACACCTTCGCCAAACCCGACTATGCCGGCCGCCCGCGTAGCGCCGATGAGGTGCATGACATGGCCATGGCCAATCTGCGCGACGAGTACGCCCTGGTCGTTAAAGCGCAGGAGCTGTTGAGCGGCCCGACTGACTAACCGTTCAGCGCTCCGGCGAGCCCCAAGCCAGTTGCTATTTGGAGCCACCGCGCCTATCGGCTAGAGTGGCGGCCTGCTCACCCGACCGCGACCCGTGCCCATGAATCCGCTCCACGTCCTGCGTGACGCCTGGTTTTTCTTCAGCGGCAATCTGCTGCCGATTGCCCGCCTGTGCTTGCCCTTGCTGGTGCTCGAAGCCCTGGCCCAACAACAGATCATCGTGCTGTTCGGAATCGAGGCGGCAGCGGCCTACGGCATTCTGGTCGGTTTACTGTTCTACCCGCTGTACACCGGTGCGCTGATTCTGTTCCTCGATGCGCGCAGCAACGGCCAATCACCGCGCCTGCGCGACCTGCTCGCCGCCAGCCTGAACCTGTGGCCGCGCTTCGCCCTGCTGGCCGGGATCAGCACCGTGGCGATCATGCTCGGCGCCTCGCTGTTCGTCCTGCCGGGGTTGTGGATGATGGCCAAGCTGGCCTTCGCCGAATACCTGCTGGTGCTGCGCGACATGACGCCAGTGAAAGCCCTGCATGAGAGCTTCGAGCTGACCAGCGGTTACTTCTGGCCGATTCTGTTCTGTGTGCTGGCGGTAATGCTGCCGTTGTGGCTGCTCGACTGGTGGACCCAGCCGGCCGCAGACGCTCGGCCTGACGTGCTCCTGCAGCTGGTGCTCGACACGGGCAACGGCTTCCTGCAGTTGTTCGTCACTGTGGTGCTGTTTCGCCTGTTCATGCTGCGCGGCAGCCAAGCGGCGGTGGAGTGAAAGCGGGCTAGGCTGTTAGGGTCAACTTTCCAGGAGGATTGCCCCATGGCCGACATCAACCCCAGCATCCTGTCGCACGTATCCCTCGGCACCAATCAGTTCGAGCGGGCCGTCGCCTTTTACGACCGGGTCCTGCCGCACCTCGGCTGCCAACGCATTCTCACCCACCCCGGCGCGGTGGCCTATGGCCGCGAATACCCGGAGTTCTGGGTACAGACCCCGATCGATGGGCAGCCGGCGAGTGTCGGCAACGGCAGCCACTACGCTTTTTTCGCGGTGGACAAGGCCGCGGTGGATGCCTTCTACCAGGCCGCATTGGCGGCGGGCGCGAGCGACGAAGGCGCGCCTGGGCCGCGCAGCGAATACGGCGAGGCCTACTACGGCTGCTTTCTGCGTGACCTCGACGGGCACAAGATCGAAGCGATGTGTTGGGATACCGCCCTGGCCTACGAGCTGTATGACGAGTCGCGCGACCTCGAACTGGGCGATACCGTGAGCGCCTGACAGTCTGGCGCCAGCCTCAACCGTGACCGGCACCCTGCGGTTTCATACCCGACAAACGCGGTAACAGCACGCGTTCGAACAGCCGCGGAAAGAAACGCGCCAGCAGCCGCGCACGCCACCCGACATTCGACAGCACCAGCAAGCGGCGGCGCTTCAGCGCCGCCAGGTAGATGGCGTCGGCGACGTCCTGCGGCGAGGCGACCTTGCCCATCGCCAGCGGCGGTTGCGCCGCCACCGAGCCGTCGCCGACCAGGGCGTTCTTGCGCAGGTCGGTCGCGGTAAAGCCGGGACAGACCAGCATCACATTGACCCCGGAACCCTTCAGTTCGTAACGCAAGGTCTCGAACAAGCCATGCAAGGCGTGTTTGCTGGCGTTGTAGGCGCTGCGGTAGAGCAACGGGGCGAAACCGGACAGCGAGCTGAGCACGATGATCTGCCCGCTGCGCTCGATCAGGCTGGGCAGCGCCGCCTGGGTACAGTGCAAGGCGCCGAAGTAGTTGACCGCCATGACCCGCTGAAACACCGCCAGTTCGGTATCGACGAAACTACTGCGGTGGGTAATGCCGGCGTTGTTGACCAATACATCGATACCACCGAAGCGTTCGATCGCCAGGGCGATGGAGCACTGCACCGCCTCGGCGTCCGCCACATCGCAGCACAGCCCCAGGGCCTCGGCGTTGTGATGATCGGCCAGGTGCTGC
>JBFKAF010000241.1:0-5524 GCA_041621735.1 Pseudomonas sp. | reverse complement strand
GCGGATGTTGGCCAGCTGGATCGCCGGGCCGTCGGCCATCGGATCGGTGAAGGGCATGCCCAGCTCGATCACGTCGGCGCCGGCGTTGGGCAGACCCCTGAGGATCGCCAGTGAGGCGGCGTAGTTCGGGTCGCCGGCGGTGACGAAGGTCACCAGGGCGGCGCGGTTCTGCTCTTTCAGCTCGGCAAAGCGGCTCTGCAGGCGGCTCATGCTTGATTCTCCAGTTCGCCCATGTGGTGCATCACGGTTTGCATGTCCTTGTCGCCGCGCCCGGACAGGTTGACCACCATCAGGTGCTCCTTGGGCAGCGTCGGTGCGCGCTTGAACACTTCGGCCAGGGCGTGGGCGCTTTCCAGCGCCGGGATGATGCCTTCCAGGCGGCAGCACTTGTGGAAGGCGTCGAGGGCTTCCTGGTCGGTCACCGAGGTGTATTCGACCCGGCCGATGTCGTGCAACCAGGCGTGTTCCGGGCCGATGCCGGGGTAGTCGAGACCGGCGGAGATCGAGTGGGCGTCGATGATCTGACCGTCGTCGTCCTGCAGCAGGAAGGTGCGGTTGCCGTGCAGCACGCCCGGCACCCCGCCGTTGAGGCTGGCGGCGTGCTTGCCGGTGTCGATGCCGTAACCGGCCGCTTCGACGCCGACGATCTGCACCGACTGATCGTCGAGGAACGGATGGAACAGGCCCATGGCGTTGGAGCCGCCGCCGATGCAGGCGACCAGGCTGTCCGGCAGACGGCCTTCCTGGGCCTGCAGCTGCTCGCGGGTTTCCTTGCCGATCACCGCCTGGAAGTCGCGGACCATCGCCGGGTAGGGGTGCGGGCCGGCCACGGTGCCGATCAGGTAGAAGGTGTTGTCGACGTTGGTCACCCAGTCGCGCAGGGCTTCGTTCATCGCATCCTTGAGGGTGCCGGTGCCGGCGGTGACCGGAATCACCTCGGCGCCGAGCAGCTTCATGCGGAACACGTTGGCCTGCTGCCGCTCGATGTCGGTGGTGCCCATGTAGATCACGCAGTCCAGGCCGAAGCGCGCTGCGACTGTGGCGGTGGCTACGCCGTGCATGCCGGCGCCGGTCTCGGCGATGATGCGTTTTTTACCCATGCGCCGGGCCAGGAGGATCTGGCCGATGCAGTTGTTGATCTTGTGCGCGCCGGTGTGGTTGAGCTCTTCGCGCTTGAGGTAGATCTTCGCCCCGCCGCAGTGTTCAGTCAGGCGCTCGGCGAAGTACAGCGGGCTGGGCCGGCCGACGTAGTCGCGCTGGAAGTAGGCCAGTTCCTTGGCAAATTCCGGGTCGAGCTTGGCCTTTTCGTACTCGGCGGCCAGGTCGTGAATCAGCGGCATCAGGGTTTCGGCGACGTACTGGCCGCCGAACGAGCCGAACAGGCCGTTGGCGTCGGGGCCGCTGCACAAAGAGGTCATGGCGTTCTCCTGCGGGTGTTGGGTATGTAGGCGCCAGCGTGCGGGCTGCCTACGACAATGGCCACAGGATAAGGCTGGGTGGCCGGGGAAAAAAGCGATAAGATCGCCACAACCTGTCAGGAAAACTCAACTATGAGCCAGAGCCTTCCCCCGCTCAATGCCCTGCGCGCCTTCGAGGCGGCGGCCCGCTTGCAGAGCGTCAGTCAGGCGGCAGATCAGCTGAATGTCACGCACGGCGCGGTCAGTCGGCAGATACGAGCGCTGGAGGAACACCTCGGCGTGGCGCTGTTCGTCAAGGATGGGCGCGGCGTTAAACTCACAGACGCGGGGATGCGCCTGCGCGATGTCAGCAGCGAGGCCTTCGAGCGCCTGCGCACGCTGTGCGGCGAGTTGCAGCAGGGCCAGGCCGAGGCACCGTTCGTCCTGGCTTGCCCCGGCAGCCTGCTGGCGCGCTGGTTCATCCCGCGCCTGGACCGGCTCAATCGTCAGCTGCCGGAGTTGCGCCTGCAGCTGTCGGCCAGCGAAGGCGAGCTGGACCCGCGCCGTCCTGGGGTCGACGCCACCCTGTGGTTTGCCGAGCCGCCCTGGCCGGCGGATATGCGGGTGTTCACGCTTGCCGCCGAGCGCATCGGCCCGGTGCTGAGTCCGCGCTACGCACCTTTTGCCGAGCTGCACCGGGCGCCGGCCGCGGCGCTGCTCGGCGAACCCTTGTTGCATACCAGTTCGCGGCCGCAGGCCTGGCCGAGCTGGGCGACGGGCAATGGCCTGGACGCCGAGGCGCTCAGGCTGGGCCAGGGCTTCGAGCACCTCTATTACCTGCTGGAGGCCGCCGCCGCCGGCCTCGGGGTGGCCATCGCACCACAGCAATTGGTGACCGACGACCTGGCGGCGGGCCGGCTGGTGGCGCCCTGGGGTTTCGTCGAAACGCCGGCGCGCCTGGCCTTGTGGGTGCCCGCGCGGCGCCTGGACAAGCGCGCGCAGCAGTTGGCCGAGTGGCTGCGGGCCGAGTTGAGTGAGCATTAGCAAGGCTTCGCTGGTTTTTTGACTATCGCGTTTGGTTTGGCCCTTTATGCCAAATATTGGTCACGCATCCGATTCTTCTCGACTAGCGTTTAACTATCCCCTCGAGGAGAAACGCCATGTCTGACCACCACACCTATAAGAAAATCGAGATCGTCGGCTCTTCGCACAACAGCATCGATGAGGCGATCAACAATGGCCTGGCCGAATGCGCCAAGTCGATCCGCAACCTGGACTGGTTCGAAGTAGTCGAGACCCGCGGGCACATCGAGAACGGCAAGGTCGGCCACTATCAGGTGACCCTCAAGGTCGGCTTCCGCATCAGCAGCAGCTGAGCCGACGGCCTGCCTCGACGCGTCGGCCGGTCAGCCGCTTTGCGCTGATCTGTACGTGGCTGTTGGCTGCTGACCGTCCACCGAGAGCTGGCCTGCGCGGCTCGCGCCGAGTCGTTGCTGGCCGCTCACCCTTGAAGTTAGTTGAAACAAGCCCCACTAATTAACTCGGGTATTGCCGCTGACCGCGCCGATAGCTCCGATTAATCGAACAGGTAGGGCTGATGAGCGCTTTAGCACAGACGAAGATTTCCACCCTCGACCTTGCACCGATCCGTGATGACGGCGGCCCCGCCCAGGCGCTGAGTAATTCCCTGGCGCTGGCGCAGCATGTCGAGCGCCTGGGCTTCAGCCGTTTCTGGGTGGCCGAGCACCACAATATGGACGGCATCGCCAGTTCGGCGACCGCGGTGCTGCTCGGTTATCTGGCGGCCAACACCTCGAGCATTCGCCTCGGTTCGGGAGGGGTGATGCTGCCCAATCACGCGCCCCTGGTGATCGCCGAACAGTTCGGCACCCTCGCCACCTTGTATCCGGGGCGGATCGACCTGGGCCTGGGCCGGGCGCCGGGTGCCGACCAGTTCACCGCCCAGGCGCTGCGCCGCGAACGCTCCGGCAGCGCCGATGACTTTCCCGAGGATGTGGCGGAGTTGCAGCGCTACCTGGGCCCGCGCACGCCGGGCCAGCGGGTGATCGCCATGCCGGGTAGCGGCACCCAGGTGCCGATCTGGCTGCTCGGTTCCAGCCTGTTCAGTGCCCAGTTGGCCGGTGAACGAGGCCTGCCCTATGCCTTCGCCTCGCACTTCGCGCCGCGCCTGATGCACGAGGCGATTCGTGTCTACCGCAACCACTTCAAGCCCTCGGCGGTGCTCGATCAGCCCTACGTGATGCTCGGCGTGCCGCTGGTGGCGGCCGACAGCGACGAACAGGCGAACTACCTGGTGACCTCCGCCTATCAGCGTATCCTCGCCCTGATCCGTGGCCAGAGCCTGGTGCAACGGCCACCGGTGCAGAGCATGGACGGCCTGTGGCTACCGCATGAGAAGGAGGCGGTCGGCAGCTTTTTCGGCATGGCGGTGGTCGGTGGTCCGGAGAAGGTCCGCGCCCGTCTCGAGGTGTTGCTGGAGCAGACCGGAGCCGACGAGCTGATCTTCACCTGCGACCTGTACGAGTTTGCCGACCGTCTGCGCGCCTTCGAAATCCTCGCCCAGTTGCGCTAACAGGTCGTTGAAAAACTACCTGCGTTGGCCATACTGCGTTAAAAACGGCCTCAAAATGCTCATTTACAGCACGTAAACTCCGCTTTTTCGGCCGTTTTTGCCTTGTCTTGCCTGCCTCGCTTACGTTTTTCAACGGCCTGCTAACCCTGCCTTGGCGTTTCGGCCACTGGCGCGCGTGCCAGAGGGTTGCGGGTAAATCGCGGCGAACTTGTGCGGGATAACGCTCTCTGAACTCTGTAGCCCTGATGAAATGGAGAACCCAGATGAAGAAGACTGCATCGGCACATTGGCAAGGCGGTATCAAGGACGGCAAAGGCACGCTTTCCACCCAGAGCGGGGCGCTGTCGAACAACCCCTACGGTTTCAACTCGCGCTTCGAGAATCAACCGGGGACCAACCCCGAAGAGCTGATCGGCGCGGCGCATGCCGGTTGTTTTTCCATGGCGCTGTCCAAGGAACTGGGTGACTCGGGGATGACCGCCGAGAGCATCGAGACCCAGGCCGAGGTCACCCTGGATACGGTCGACGGCGGCTTCGTCATCAGCGCCGTGCACCTGTCGCTGCGGGCGAAAATCCCCGGTGCCAACCGTGAGGCCTTCGACAAGGCAGTGGAAACCGCGAAAAAAGGCTGTCCGGTGTCCAAGGTGCTGAATGCCAGGATCACCCTGGAGTCCGTGCTCGACAGCTGATCACGAGCCGCTGGATTGCAGGCGTTCGCTGCGATCCAGCGACGGCTGTGTGCTCAGGCGATCCGCGCGGCAAACGCCGCGAGCGAGCCCCGGGCGCTCAGAAGGTGCCGCAGCGCAGTACCCGGCCGCGCGCCAGCACATTGCGCTGCTCGTCATACAGCCAGGCCTGGGCTTTGCTCACCAAGGGCCTGGCCTCCAGGCGGTAACGCTGACCGGCGGCGAAATCGGCGTAGCGCACGCGGATCTCGCAGGTGCGTTGCTCGGGCTCGGACGACATGATATTGCCGCCACCACCGCCCGGGACTTCGAACTGAAAGCGCGCCAGCAGCTCATGGGAGCCGGGCGGCACCTGGAAGTAGCGGCCATCGTTGAGGCGTTCACCGTCGAGCCGGTCGGCCATCAGCAAGTCGCTGGCAGTGGTGGACAGTTCGACCCAGGCCTGCCCCGGATCGTGCGGCGGCAGCGGCGAGGCGCAGGCGTTGAGTAAGACCAGGCTGGCAAGCAGGCTTAAGCGGTACATGGCGGTCTCCGAAAGCGAGCAGTTGGGTTCAGCTTACGCCGATCCGCTGCTGGAGGCTGTGCGCGCAATGCGCTAGCGTGGCCGGCATGACGCATTACACGGCCCTCTTCCCTATCGACTCACGGCGCTGGCGCTGGGTTCCGCTATTGGCGGCGCTGCTGCTGGGCGGCTGCGGCACGCTCGACTACTACGGCCACCTGGCGCGGGGTCAGCTGCAGTTGCTGCAGGCGCGACAACCGATCAGCCGCCTGCTCGAAGACCCGCAGGTGGCGCCGACTTTGCGCCAGCGCCTGGGCCTGGCCCTGCAGGCGCGCAGTTTCGCCAG
>JBFKAF010000240.1:0-5554 GCA_041621735.1 Pseudomonas sp. | reverse complement strand
GACCTGCGCTGCGGCTGCGGTACCGCCCTGGGCACCGATGGTCCGGCTGACGACATCGCCGCTCGCGCTGAGCTTGGCCGCGGTGGCTTCCCGCGAAGCGGTGGTGCCCATGTCGACGGTACGGAAGCTGGAGATCGCCACGTTAATGGTTTCGTTGGCGTTGGCGCCGACCTGAATATTCTCTTTCAGGGTGCCGTCGAACAGCTGCTTGCTACCGAAGCGAGTGGTAGTGGCGATACGGTCCAGTTCGTTCTTCAGCTGCACCACTTCGCCGTTCAGTGCCTTGCGCTCGGAGTCGCCATTGGAGCCGTTGGCCGACTGCAGGGACAGGTCACGCATGCGCTGGAGGATGCCGGTGGTCTGCTGCAGCGCGCCTTCTGCGGTCTGCGCCATGGAGATACCGTCGTTGGCGTTACGCACGGCAACACCCAGGCCGCTGATCTGGCTGCTCATACGGTTGGAAATCTGCAGGCCGGCGGCGTCGTCCTTGGCGCTGTTGATGCGCGAGCCGGTGGACAGACGCTGCAGGGAAGTATTCAGCGCATTGGAAGACGAGTTCAGGTTGCGCTGAGTATTGAGCGACGCGATGTTGGTATTGACGGTAAGAGCCATGATGGTGTCCTCCGAGGACTAGCATATTTGCCTGAGCGTGCGACCTTGGGTGGGCAGTGCCCAGGCACCCATAAAGTTCGCATTCGAGATTTATATCGGCGCTTGCCCTGGATGCTTTAGGAGCTTTCTGCCCTATTTGTAGGATTTTTTTTCTCCATGGTGGGCAAGCAGTTAGCGCCCGCTTGAAACGAAAAACGCCAGTCTGGCGGCTTTTCGGCGTCATTCCGCGTGGAATACCCCACCAGATCGCCCAGCGAATCCGGCGAGCAACTGGCAAAAACAAGGCTATGTCCCAGTTACGTGGCACGCCGCTTTTTGTGTAGGTTAGTGGCGCTGAGCAGAGGCTGGAAATCAACTGCGGAAATTGCGCGCCGCGTAACCCTCCAAGCGGTTGTCGGCTACCTCATCTGGTGGGTTACGGCGCAACCGACTACGCACCAGCAAGTAGCCTGCAATCATGCGCCTAACCCACCCTACGAATCTGCCTACCTCGTAGGGTGGATTAGCCGCACAGCGGCGTAATCCACCGTTCGCAACCCGCATCCACCACCACGACTGGCGGGTTACGCCTGCGGCTAACCCACCCTTGTCAGGCGCAGTTTTAACGCAGCTGGTTAAACAGATTGAGACTGCTGATTTTCACGTAGCTTTGCTGCGCGGCCTCGAGAATGATCGACTGAAACGACAGGCGCGACAGCGCTTCGGCGTAATCCAGCTCACGCAGATCGGCCTGTACGCCCTTGTTGACCAGGCTGACATCTTCGTTATCGGTCTGGGTCGACTCGATGACGTTCAGACGCGCGCCAATTTCGCCGCGCACGCCGTCGACAGTGGTCATACCGTGATCCAGGTTGGTCAGGGCCAGAGCCACAGCATCGCGCGTCTGCCGGCTGCCGGCAGGGGTATCGGTTGAGCCCTCGAGCGCTGTGCGCAGGCTGGCGATAGTCGACAGGATGCCGGCCTTGTTAGGCGCGGTTGCCGGAGCGGCATCCGGGCCGGCGATGGTGAAGCTCGCCCCGGCTACCGGCGTACCGTTCACATAGAAGGCAGTGCCCTGGTATTGCAACAAGGTGTCCTGATCTGACTTCAGGCGACCATTGATGGCCGCGCCCAAAACAGGTGGAGTATCTGGCGCAGGCGGAACCCCAGGGACACCGGGAGTAAGGATAGGGCTCAAGGTATAATTCAGCGGATCGGTAGCGTCAAAAACCAGCTGCACGCCGTTGGCGGGAAAGGCCGCGAAAGACACTTCGTCATCAACCAGTAAGCCACTGATTGACCCCGTCGCCACAGGAGCTGGTGGCACGGCCGTATCATTCAGGCTTAACCGTCCGGCATTGGTGACGTTCTCGAAAATTTTCTTGCCGTTGTCGCTCATCGCCAAGCTAAGTGAACTGGCCACCTGCAGCTGCCGTTGACCCTCGTCGCCGACATAGCTGTAGCTGCCATCTCCCTGACGCACAAAGGGCTGGGTCTTGCCCTGAAAGCCAGCAAACAAGTATTCACCACGAGCATTGCGACTGTTCATTAAGGACAGTAATTCATTTTCGCGCTCGCCCAGTTCCGCCGCGATAGATTGCCGATCCGATTGGCTGAGTGCGCCATTACCGGCTTGTACCGCCAGCTCACGTACGCGCTGGAGGATGGTGTTGACCGAGTTGAGGGTGACTTCCTCCTGGCTCAGGCTGTTCTTCGCCGCCGTGAGGTTATCGTTGTACTGCGTCAGCACATTCTGCTGTTGCTCCAGTTGCAGCAGGCGCACCGAAGCCACCGGATCGTCCGCCGGGGTGAGGATGCGATTGCCGGTGCTGATCTGCTCCTGGGTGCGGGTGGCATTAGCGTAGTTACGCTGCAGGCCCTGCACGCCGTTATTGAATGCCTGAATGGTGGAGATGCGCATACGGGAGCCTCGTTAGTGCAATCAGGCGTCTGGCTGCTGCTGACAGCCCCTCACCCTAGCCCTCTCCCGTAGGGGGAGGGAATTGTTCTGTACGCGCCTGATAGCGGCGCAAATTTATCTAAAGGTATTGATCAGGGTATCGAACAAAGAGCGGGCAACTTGAATGACCTGGGCCGAGGCGTTGTAGTACTGCTCGAACTTGATCAGGTTGGCCGCCTCTTCATCCAGGTTGACTCCCGACAAAGCGTCGCGGTTATCCGTCGCCTGTTTGAGGATGGCGCCGGTTGCATCACTGTCCTGTCTGGCCTGTGCGGTCAGGGTGCCGACGCGCTCAACCAGGTCGCCATAGCCATCGGTGAAGCTGGCCCCGGTGCCTATACCGGTCACATTGGGGTCGACGCCGACGGTCTGCTTGTTTTGCAGGTCAACCAACTTCAACGCATTGCGGTTGTCCGACACGCCATTGCTATTGAAACCCAGGGTGAAGGTATCGCCATTGCCTGGACGACCGCTGATAGTAAAACTCACCCTATTGCCGCCACCGAGATCCAACTCATAAGTGTTGGTCTGCCCAGGCACGAACGCACCAGCAGGTACCCGGGTCAACCCGGCTACGGCTGTACCAGGCGGATTCTCAAAAGCGCCAGCACCGTTATAGATCAAGCCTTGCGGCAGAGCGGCGGCTATCGCCGCACTGTTGATCGGACTGGCCCCTGCAGCAATCAGGTCGGGCTGAGTAATCGAACCATTACCGCTGTTCTGCAAGTTAGCTTCAGCCCTTACAGGTGCTGCGAAAGCCAGCTGATCGGACTGATCTAACACCGCCGCAATACTGGTTGCGCCCCGACGCGTGGGCTGGAGCATGAAGCGATCCCCGGCATTCGCACCGGCACCGGGGGCCACGCTGAAGCCCTGGTCACGACCAGCACTATCAGCAAAGCTGAGCACGCCAGCCGTATTGGTTACGGCAATCGACTGGCCGTCACTCAAGCGCCGCGCCGTATAGTTGGTGCCATCGAAATCGAGTTGATAGTCACTGATGGTCAGTACGCTGCTGTCGCTGATGTTCAGCAGAGGTTGAGCAGTGCCGGTATTAGTCGCGAACGCCCTGACCCGCAGCGCCGCCGACGCCGCATCGTTGAAGTCGCCGAACAGTGCAGTACCCACCTGCCCCTTCAAATCCAGGCCCTGACCGAGCTGGCTGTTGACCTGATCGCTGACCGCCAGCGCCAGCCGCCCCAGCGAGTTGAGAGTCGGGTCCAACGACTCGGCGCGGTAGCGAATAAGCCCCCCCAGCTCGCCACCGGTAAGCAGGCTGGTGACGCCCTGACGTGAACCACCGGTAACGAACTCCACCTCGAATCGGGAGGGGTCAGCTTGCCCCGGCACCACCTCCAGGCGGCTGGCCGTGCTGCCTACCACCAACGGCTGACCGGTGCCGACGAACAGGTTCACCGAGTTGCCGTCCTGCGGTACTACCGTCACCCCGACATAAGTCGAGAGTTGGCGGATCGCCTCTTCACGGGCATCGAGCAGGTCATTGGGCTGCTGGCCGTTCGAGGACGCCACCGCGATGGCGTCGTTGTAGCTGGCTATAGAGGTGGCCAGCCGGTTGATTTGATCGCCAACGGCGGACATCTGCTTATTGATGAAACTGTTCTGCTCGTTGATACGATCAGACACCGTATTGAAACGCCGGGCCAAACCTTCTGCCTCAGACAGCACCAACTGCCGCGCGGGGATGTTGGCCGGGTCTTCGGCGGCGGTCTGCAGCGAGGAGAAAAACTTCTGCAGCGACGGCGTTATACCGGTGGTGGAGCCGGCCAACAGCGAGTCGAGTTGCTCGATCTGACTCCGGTAAGCATTCACATCGCTACTGAGTGCGGTACTGCTGCGCAACTGCGTGCTTAAGAACTCGCTGTAACTGCGGCGCACATCCACCAGGGTGGTGCCCGAGCCGATATAGCCGGCGCCACTGAACTGTGGGTTACGCGTCGCCTGAACCGTATCCTGCCGGGAAAAGCCCGGCGTATTGACGTTGGTGATGTTATGGCCCGTGACGGCCAGCGACGTCTTGTTCGCGGAGAGCCCAGACAGGCCAATATTCAGTAAGTCAGCCATAATTCAGCCTCAGGTCCGGGTGGTCGGGCTGTCGGCCGCAGCCACGGCCTGATAGGTCTGCATCTGCCGCGCGATTTGATTGATCTTGCGCGCGTACTGCGGGTCGGTGGCGTAACCGGCCTGCTGCAATTCGCGGACGAAACGCTCCGGATTGGCGGTGGCGTTGAGGGCGCCCTGATAGCGGCCGTTGCTCTGCAGGAAGCTCACGTAGTCGTCGAAGCTTTGCGCATAGGAGTCATAGGCACGGAACGAGGCGGCTTCTTTTACCGCTTTGCCCCCTTGGTACTCGGTGGTCTGCACCCGCGCCGACTCACCCTCCCAGCTGTTATGGGTTTTGATGCCGAACAGGTTATGGCTGCTGGAGCCGTCCTGCTGGCGGATGATCGACTTGCCCCAGCCGGTTTCCAGGGCGGCCTGGGCCACCAGATAGCGTGCCTCGACACCTATTTTCTCGGCGGCCTTTTCGGCCATCGGCAAGAGCGCGGCGACGAATTCCTGTGGCGAACTGAACACCGACTTACCCACTGCCGACGCCTGCTGGGCCAGGCGACGACCGCTGATGGCATCGCTGCCGTCGAGGCTCAGGGGCTTGTCGTTAGGCGCGGCAAACGCCTTGGCCGGAATCCAGTCGGCGTACGCCAGTGGCTGGGCTTCTGCGGCGGTGGCCGAGGGCGCGATGCCGGCCATCAGTCGATCGTCGAGCTTACCCGGCAGTGCCAGGCGGCGCTGGTTGATCAGGGTCGAATCGTCACGCTGACTGTCGACCTTGGCCAACGGCTTGCTCGGTGCACGCGGCAGCGGCTCGTCGACCTGGGCGAACGGGTTAGGTCGCGCACTGGCATCCTTGAGCTGCGACATCTGCCGCACCAGCACATCGGCCAGGCCGATGCCGTTCTGGTTGTTCGACAGGGTCACCGACAG
>JBFKAF010000239.1:0-5565 GCA_041621735.1 Pseudomonas sp. | reverse complement strand
GTGATCGACCTCGGCCCGGCTGCCAGCGCGCCACGCGCCCGCTATCAAGACAAACCGCTGCTGGTGATCCACGAAGACGCCAAACGCTGGATTGCCATCGTCGGCTTGCCGCTCAGCACAAAGCCCGGCACCCAGCAGATTGCGGTACAGCGCGACAGCGGCAAGCAAACGCTGAGCTTCGAGGTCGGCAACAAGCACTACCAAGAGCAACGCATCCGCATTAAGAACCCGCAACAGGTCAATCCGAACCCCGCCAACCTCAAGCGCATCGAGCGCGAGCTGGCCGAGCAGACCCGTGCCTACCAGCAATTCAGCCCGCGCCAGCCGAGCAACCTGCTGCTCGACAAGCCGGTCAATGGTCCGCTGTCCAGCCCCTTCGGCCTGCGCCGCTTCTTCAACGGCGAGGAACGCAACCCGCATTCCGGCCTGGACTTCGCGGCGAGTCGCGGCACACCGATCAAGGCGCCGGCGGCCGGCAAGGTGATTCTGCTCGGCGATTACTTCTTCAACGGCAAGACGGTGTTCGTCGACCATGGCCAGGGCCTGATCAGCATGTTCTGCCACCTCTCGGCAATCGACGTGAAGCTCGGCGACGAACTGCCGCGCGGCGGCGTACTCGGCAAGGTCGGCGCCACCGGCCGCGCTACCGGGCCGCACCTGCACTGGAATGTCAGCTTGAACGACGCGCGCATCGACCCGGCGATCTTTATCGGCGCATTCAAGCCCTGAGACACCTGCACTTACAGATCCGCCCTGGGTCAACCGCAGCGGCTTTGTTAAGGTTTTCCGCCCGCGAACAGGCGCCCCTAAGTTCGCCGCTATTTTCTCACCGCCTTATCTAGGGAGCTGGATATGCCGCAAGCGCTGGCCACATGGCTTGACTGGCTGCAACAACACGCCGAACTCTTCACCCTGTCTGCCGCTGGCCTGCTCCTGCTGAGCGCCTGGCTGAGCAACTGGCTGGTCAAGCGAATTTTTGTTCGCGCCCTGTGCCGCTTGATCGACGCCACCGCCCTGGGGCGCAACGCACGGAACCTCGACAACGAGCTGATCAAGCGCCTGGCCAACATCGTCCCGGCCCTGCTGATCAGCGCCGGCGTGGGGCTGATCCCCAACCTGCCGGAAAGCCTGGTAAGCGTGACGCGCAACGTCTGCGGCGCCTTTATCGTGCTGACCGTCGCCCTGGCCCTGAGTGCCCTGCTGGACATCGTCAACACCCTGTACCAGCGCAGACCCGAGGCCCAGCTACGGCCTATCAAGGGCTATGTGCAGGTGCTGAAGATTCTGACCTTTGTCATCGCGGCAATTCTGATGGTCGCCACCCTGATCGACCGCTCGCCGCTGATCCTGCTGTCCGGCCTGGGCGCCATGGCCGCCGTGCTGATGTTGATCTTTCAGGACACCCTGCTGTCCTTGGTCGCCAGCGTGCAGATTTCCTCCAGCGATATCATCCGCGTCGGTGACTGGGTCGAGATGCCGCAACTGAATGCCGACGGCGACGTGATCGACATCGCCCTGCACACGGTTAAGGTGCAGAACTGGGACAAAACCATCTCGACCATTCCGACCCGACGCTTTATCACCGATCCATTCAAGAACTGGCGCGGCATGCAGGAGTGTGGCGGCCGACGGATCAAGCGTTGCCTGTACCTGGATCAAACCAGCATCGGCTTTCTCGACCAGGAGGCTATCGCCCGCCTGCAAGGGTTCAAGCTGCTCAAGCAGTACCTGAAGAGCAAGCAAAGCGAGTTACTGAGCTGGAACAGCGAACTGGCCGACGACAACCAGGAACCCGCCAACACGCGGCGCATCACCAATATCGGCACCTTCCGCGCCTACGTGGAACACTACCTGCGCCAGCACTCCGCCATTCACCAGGACATGACCCAGCTGGTACGCCAGCTCAGCCCTACCGCCGATGGCTTGCCACTGGAGCTGTACTGCTTCACCAACACCACATCCTGGGCACGCTACGAGAGCATTCAGTCGGACATCTTCGACCACCTGCTGGCGATCCTCCCCGAATTCAACTTGCGGGTGTTTCAACATCCCAGCGGGGCGGACATGCGCGAGCTGGCTCGCAGCCCTGCGCTACCAACCCTGCCTTGATGGCGCCCGCCAACCCCGACCGCCCGACTCCGGCGACCGGGCGCAATGCGCCGCACAATCGCTGCGCACTGCGCCCGACATCCACGCAATAAAATTGCGCAAAAACCCTACCAACGATCGATATCACCAATTTTCCATGAATGCTTGCCAGCTTTAATCGCCATGGATAGGGTTGACGCCATGAACGCAAACAATACCCTCTTTCTGCTGCGCCAACACGCCAACCTCTGCCTGGTCAGCCAGCGACTGCGTAGCTAATCCCTCACGCCAGCGCCTCTCCCCCTTCTAGATTCAGCACCGCCCGCCGCCTGCGGCCGTCGCCAAAAGGACATTCAGATGAGCATGCTTAACGACCCGTCCAGCAAGTACCGCGCCTTCCCAGCCATCGATCTGCCCGATCGCACCTGGCCGTCAAAGACCATCACCGAGGTGCCGATCTGGTGCAGCTCCGACCTGCGCGACGGCAATCAATCGCTGATCGAGCCGATGGATGCGGCGAAGAAGATGCGCTTCTTCAAGACTCTGGTGCAGGTCGGCATCAAGCAGATCGAAGTGGGTTTCCCTTCTGCCTCGCAGACCGATTTCGATTTCGTGCGCAGCCTGATCGAAGACGGCCACATCCCTGAAGACACCACCATTCAGGTGCTGACCCAGGCCCGCGAGGACCTGATCAGCCGCACCTTCGAGTCGCTCAAGGGCGCCAAGCGCGCCATCGTCCACGTCTACAACGCTACGGCACCGTCGTTCCGGCGCATCGTCTTCAACCAGGACAAAACCGGGGTAATCGGCATCGCGGTGAATGCCGCGCGCATCATCAAGGATCTGGCTGCGCAGCAACCAAGCACCGAATGGACCTTCCAGTACTCGCCGGAGATCTTCACCTCCACCGAGCTGGAGTTCGCCGTAGAAGTCTGCGATGCGGTGCTCGATGTGTGGCAGCCGACGCCGGCCAACAAGGTCATCCTCAACCTGCCAGCCACCGTGGAAGTAGCCACCCCGAACGTCTATGCCGACCAGATCGAGTGGTTCGGTCGGCATATCAGCCGCCGCGACAGCGTGCTGATCAGCCTGCACACCCACAACGACCGCGGCACTGGGGTGGCCGCCAGCGAGCTGGGCCTGATGGCTGGCGCCGACCGTGTCGAGGGCTGCCTGTTCGGCAACGGCGAGCGCACCGGCAACGTCGATCTGGTCAACCTGGCGCTGAACCTCTACACCCAGGGCATCCACCCGGGCCTGGATTTCTCCGATATCGACAACGTGCGCAAGGTGGTCGAGGAGTGCAACCAGATTCCGGTGCATCCGCGCCACCCCTACGTCGGCGACCTGGTGCATACCGCGTTCTCCGGTTCGCACCAGGATGCGATTCGCAAGGGCTTCAGCCAACAGGACGCCAACGGCATCTGGGAAGTGCCCTACCTGCCGATCGACCCGGCCGATATCGGCCGCAGCTACGAGGCGGTGATCCGCGTCAACAGCCAGTCCGGCAAGGGCGGTATCAGCTATTTGCTGGAGCAGGAATACGGCATCTGCCTGCCACGGCGCATGCAGATCGAGTTCAGCCAGGTGGTGCAGAAGGAAACCGATCGCCTGGGTCTGGAAATGAGCGCCGAGCAGATCCACCGCCTGCTCGACAGCGAATACCTGCAAGCCACTGCGCCTTATGCACTGAAGGGCCATCGCCTGCAGGAGGAGAACGGCACCAGCGCGGTGGACGTAGAAGTCATCCGCGAAGGCGAGACCCAGCACTGGCGCGGAATCGGCAAGGGCCCACTGGAAGCCCTGGTCGCCGGCTTGCCGGTGAACGTGGAGATCATGGACTACGCCGAGCACGCCATCGGCGCCGGCACCCATGCCAAGGCGGCGGCGTACATCGAGCTGCGCGTCGACGGCGGCCGCTCGCTGTATGGCGTCGGCATCGACGAAAACCTCACCACAGCGAGTTTCCGCGCCCTGTTCAGTGCCCTCAATCGCTCGCTGAAGCAAACCGAGGCGCAAGCCGCCTGAGCGACATAGCGCACACAGCAACGCCGGGCACTGCCCGGCGTTTGTTTATCCGCAGCCGATGCAGTCCGGGGCAGCGCTGGTGGTTATTGCAAAGCCCGGATTGCGTCCGGGCTACTTGAGTGCGAAGCCGTCCGCATCCAGATAAGCCGGAAAGCGCTCCCGGTAAGTGGCCAGCGCGGCGCCCGACAGCCTGACCCGGAACACTCCGGCAGCCGCCTCGGCGTTCAGCAACGAGTCGCCCTGAAAATCCAGCACCTGAGAGTCGCCACTATAGGGGTGGCCCTTGCCGTCTTCGCCGACACGGTTCACTGCGGCGACATAGCAGAGGTTTTCGATCGCTCGCGCCGGTAACAGGCGGTTCCAATGCTGACGGCGCGCGGCAGGCCAGTTGGCCGTGTACAGCAGCAAATCGGTGTCATGCGGATCGCGGCTCCACACCGGGAAGCGCAGGTCATAGCAGATCAAGGGACGCACCTGCCAGCCCTTGAGTTCCAGTAACACCTGCTCCTCGCCCGCGCTGAAATGCTTGTGCTCGCCGGCCATGCGGAACAGATGGCGTTTATCGTAGTGCGCAAGCGTTCCATCGGGGCGCGCCCACAGCAGACGATTGCGGTAGCTGCCGTCGGCGGCCTGGATGATCAGGCTGCCGGTGATCACCGCCTGCAGGCAGGCCGCCTGCGCCAGCAGCCACTGAGTGCTTGGCCCATCCTCCGGCTCGGCCAGGTCGACAGAGTCCATGGAGAAGCCGCTGGTGAACATCTCTGGCAGCACCACCAGGTCGGCGCCACGCGCCTGCTCGAACAAGGCCTGAAAGTGCGCGCGATTGGTCGCCGGATCATGCCAGGCCAGCTCGCTCTGGATCAGCACCAGATCGAGATCGGGCAAGCCACTTAGATCGCGCATAGTTTCTCCGCCGCCTGACGCAAGGTCTCTTCACGCTTGGCAAAACAGAAGCGCACCAACCGCAGATCCTTGGGCGCCTGCTGGTAGAACACCGAGACCGGGATGGTCGCCACGCCATGCTCGCGGGTCAGCCACTCGGACATGGCAACGTCATCCAGGTCATCGCGAATCGCCGAATAATCGGCCAACTGAAAAAAGGTGCCGGCGGCGCGGCTGAAGCTGAAGCGCGAGTCGGCCAGCAGGTCGCAGAACAGGTCACGTTTGGCCTGGTAGAAGGCCGGCAACTGTTCGACATGCTCGGGGTGCTCGGCCATGAAGTCGGCCAGCGCCCACTGCAAGGGCGTGACGCCGCAGAAGCTGACGTACTGATGCACCTTGCGCAGCTCCGCGCTGAGGGCCGCAGGCGCGACCACATAACCGGTCTTCCAGCCGGTGACGTGATAGGTCTTGCCGAACGAGCTGACCACGAAGGCGCGCTGATACAGCTCCTCATGGGCCACGACACTGGCATGCTGCGCGCCGTCGAACACCAGGTGCTCGTAAACC
>JBFKAF010000238.1:0-5568 GCA_041621735.1 Pseudomonas sp. | reverse complement strand
CGGCGTACCGGTGGCGAACCGCTTTATCCGACGCGGCCTCAATGCCAACCAGGCCTCGAATATCGATGCGGATTTCAAATCCGGTTTCTACAACGGGACCCAGGCACCGGGCAGCGGCCATATGGTCTCGCATCCGGCGAATCTCGATTCACTGGCCTATCACCTAGGGCTGCTCGCCGCTGCCTATCTGATTACCTACGTCTGGCTGAGTTTCATGCAGGTTCAGATCGCGGGTTTCGCACCCGGCGGTGTCAACCTCTCGGTGCTATTCAGCTACAACCTATTTTTCCTTCATGGTCTGGCTGTCTGTGTGCTGCTGCGCCTGGGGATCGACCGTTGCGGCCTGTCCCGCCGAGTCGATGACGAAACCCTGAAACGCATTACCGGCTCATCGGTCGACTTCATGGTGGTCGGCACCCTGATGAGCATCAAGTTTGCCGTGCTCTACGCCCTGTTGACGCCAATCCTGCTGGTGACCGTTACCGTCACCCTAGTCACCCTGATTGGCAGCCTGTACCTCGGACGCCTGAGTGGCGCCCTGGGGCGGGAGCGGGCCATTACTGCCTTTGGCTGCTGCTGTGGCTCGACCGGCACCGGTCTGCTGTTGTTACGCATGATGGATGCCGATTTCAGTACGTCGGTGCCCAAGGAACTCGCGTTCTTCAACCTGGCGATCATCTTCACCAACTTCCACATCCTGTTCTTCTTCGCCCCGCTGGTGCCCTCGCTGGGCGGCTGGACCTACCTCATGGTCTTCGGCGGTACGGCGCTGCTCTTCCTCGCGTGCGTACCGCTGCTGATGAGGTTTCCAGCGGCTGCCAATACAGCGCCGGCCACTCGGATCAAGGAGTCCTGCTAATGAGCATTACCGTCTTCGCCGCCAGGCGCATCCTCACCATGAATCCGTCCCAGCCCGAGGCCACCCATATCGCGGTGCGCGACGGCCGCGTGCTGGGCGTCGGTCCGCTGGATACTATGCGGGAACTGGGCGCTTACACGCTGGATCGGCGCTTCGCCGACCACATCATTGTGCCGGGCTTCGTCGAAGGACATAGCCACGCTCTCGAAGGGGCGATGTGGAATTATCTCTACCTGGGATACTTTGCCCGCGTCGATCCCGAAGGCTTGCACTGGGCCGGTGCCGACAGCATCACGGCCATGCAGCAGCGTCTACGCGAGGGGGCCGCGGCGCTGCCGCCCGGCGAGCCGCTGATCGCCTGGGGCTTCGATCCGGTCTATTTCGAGGGTGCGCGGCTCGATCGGCACCTGCTGGATGCCGCCGTGCAAAACCGCCCCGTAGTGGTGATGCATGCCAGCCTGCACGTGATGACGGTCAACAGCCGGATGCTCGAGCAGGCCAATCTGCACCGGCATCCCGGTGTCGAGGGCATCATGCTCGATGCCGAGGGCCAGCCCAACGGCGAACTGCAGGAAATGGCGGCGATGCATGCCATCTTCGAGACTCTGGGGATGAATCTGTTTGAAGCGGTATCGGCCCCCAGTACGCTGCGACGCTATGGCCAGGCTGCCCGTAATGCCGGGGTCACCACCATCACCGATCTCTACAACCCGCTGACCGATGAGGGTATCGCCGCACTGCGACAAGTGACGGCCGAGGATCGTTTTCCGGTACGCCTGGTGCCGGCCATGAGTGCCCTGGCCTGGACGCCGGAACAGGGGGTCGAACGACTGCAGCGCTGCCTCCAGCTGGGCAACGACAAGCTCCACTTCGGCCTGGTCAAAATGATGACGGACGGCTCTATTCAAGGCTACACGGCGCGGATGAAGTGGCCCTACTATCACGACGGTCATGCCAACGGCATCTGGAATGCCCCTCCGGAAGCCCTGCAACAGATGGTGCAGATCTACCACCAGGCCGGACTGCAACTGCATATCCATACCAATGGTGACGAAGCAGTCGAACTGATGCTCGATGCGCTGGAAAGCGCCCTGGATCTATGGCCGCGTGCCGATCATCGGCATACGCTGCAGCATTGCCAGGTGATCGACCATGCGCAGCTACGGCGTAGCGCGAAACTCGGCCTGTGCCTAAACATGTTCGCCAACCACCTGTATTACTGGGGCGATATTCACCGCCGGCGTACCCTGGGCTACGAGCGCAGTCGCCGGCTAGAGCCCCTTGCCTCGGCGCGGCGCCTGGGCATAGTCACCGCGATCCACAGCGATGCCCCGGTCACACCACTGGGCCCGCTATTCACGGCCTGGTGTGCGGTGATGCGGGAAAGTGCCTCCGGCGAAGTGCTGGGCGAACAAGAGCGGGTGAGCGTGGCAGAGGCACTGCAAATGATCACCCTCGGCGCGGCCTACACCCTGCGCCTCGACCATCAGGTCGGCAGCCTCGAGATCGGTAAATTCGCCGATATGACGGTGCTCGATCAGGACCCGCTGGCCATCGACCCGGCGCAACTGCGCAATATCCGCGTGCTGGCCACCGTGTTGGGGGGAGAGGTCCATGCCAATGGCTGATCCGGTCCCCCTCACGGTCATCACCGGCTTCCTCGGTGCGGGCAAGACCACCTACCTCAATAACCTAATTCGCCAGGGGCTGCCCCACAACAGCCTGATCGTGGTGAACGACTTCGGCGACATCAATATCGATGCCGAGCTGATCGACTACCGGGATGACCGTATCCTGCGACTGGGCAATGGCTGTATCTGCTGCACCCTGGGCGGCACCCTGGCGGAACAACTGGCCCAGGCGCTGCGTATGGAGCCGCGCCCCGGTGCGCTGTATATCGAAGCCAGCGGCGTCGCCGAACCCGCGCGTATCGCCGATATTGCGCGGGTGTCCCGTCAGTTGAAATTGGAATCGGTGGTCTGCCTAGTCGACGCCAGCCAGATTGCCCAGCATGCCGAGAACCGCTACACGGCCGAGGTCTGGCGAGCCCAGATTACCGCCGCCGACCAACTGATCGTCAATCGCCTGCCGGCGGACGACAGCGCCGAGTATGCACAAGCGCTGGCCGTCCTGCTGAATCTGAATCCCAGGGCGACGCGGGCACTCGACGACAGCGTCCGGAATCTATCGACTGCAACGAGTCCAGCCCTGGCGACTGATCGTCTCAAGTCGATGCCACCCGCGCGCGCCGTGGGCGAAAACGTCTGGTGCTCCGTCAGTCTGAATTACTCGGCGGCTATCGATGCGGCACGGCTCGAACGGCTGCTGCGTGACTATGCCGATGTCGTGCTGCGCGCCAAAGGCATATTGGCCCGGCTCGACCGTAACGGGTCTCAGGTCTTGCAGCTAAGCGGCCGCAGCATCCGCTGGCTACCGGCGCGGCGGGCCGCGGCGGGTAACTACCTGGTCTGCATTGGCATCAAGGGTGCGCGTTTTGACGCGCTGACCACCGAGCTGATGCAACTCGAACGCACGGTCAGTACCCTGGAACAGGCGCTGGAGCAAATAGAACGCGACTGAGTCATTCACCCTGCCGCTCTGTCTCCACCAGGCCGCAGCAACTGAGCGGCCCTACTCCGCGGTTATTGGCCGGGCGTCTGGCGCCGCTGCTGGGCGGCGGTGAGGGTATTGCGCAGCAGACAGGCGACCGTCATCGGGCCAATGCCGCCAGGCACCGGGGTCAGTGCGCCGGCCACGGCGGAGGCCGCGGCGAAGTCGACATCGCCGACCAGCTGCGCCTGCCCCTGCTCATCCTCGATACGGTTGATGCCGACATCCAGCACAATTGCTCCGGGCTTGATGTGCGCGGCGCCGATCATCCCGGGCCGGCCCACCGCCACCACCAGAATATCGGCCTGGCGGCACTCCTCGACCAGGTTACGGCTGCGCGAATGCAGCGTGGTCACCGTGCAGTCGGCATTCAACAGCAACTGCGCCATCGGCTTGCCGACGATATTCGAGCGCCCGACCACCACCGCCTTGAGCCCCGCGAGGTCGCCGAGACGATCCTGCAACAGCAGCAGACAGCCCAGCGGCGTACAGGGCACCAGCACCGGCTGGCCGCCACTCAGGCGGCCGACGTTATATGGGTGAAAGCCGTCGACATCCTTGGCCGGATCGATTGCCTCGATCACCGCCGTCTCGTTGATCGCCGCCGGTAGCGGCAGCTGCACCAGGATGGCGTCAACGCGCTCATCGCGATTCAGCGAGTCGATCAGCGCGAGCAACTCGGCCTCGCTGGTATCCGCCTCGAGCAGATGGGGAAAGGAGGCGATGCCGACCTCGGCCGCCTGACGCATCTTGGTGCGCACATACACCTGGCTGGCCGAGTCGTTACCAACCAGCACCACCGCCAGCCCAGGCTGACGCCCGCACGCATCGGCAAACGAACGCGCATCGAGCGCCACCTCGGCCCGCAGCTGCTCGGCAAAGGCTTTGCCATCGATCCGCTCGGCCTGAGGCCGGTCGTGGTGGGTGTCGTCTGCAAGCGTGCTCATCGGTGCGAGTCCTCGATGTGGGTAAACCAGGGGATGCGGCGCAAGTAAAATGGCGCATAGATTACCGTACTGAGCGCAGCGATCAGTCAAACATGCCCAGCGCCGACCTCGCGACGGGCTTGCCAACTCGCGGCGACGCATGCACCGGAACCGCCGCACACGACTGCCCGGCATAAAAAAACGGGCCAGCTCGGCCCGTTCGTTATTGCTGTTGCGCTTACCCGGTAAAGGCAGGCCCGATTTCCGGGTTACCCAGGCGTCATTACGACGAACGAGGATACCTCTGACCGGCGAGCCACGGCCTTGGCCGTGCTATGCCGGCAGCGCCCTTTTCTGCCTAAGCAGTCGGGGGTACTGCCGCCGGCCTATCAACCCTCGTAGTTGCCTCTCGGCCGCTGGTTCTGCGGATCGAAGGCCGGTGCCTTGATCACCCGGGCCGCACGACGCTGGCCGAGGATCAGCACGCTGAGCGCGGTGCCCACTGCGGCCTGATCGGCCTGCACATAGGCAAATGCCAGACTCTTCTGCACGCAGTGGCCGTAGCCGCCGGAGCTGACCACGCCGACCACCTTGTCGCCGGCCAGCACCGGTTCGAAGTTGAAGGCATCGGCGCCCTCGGCATCGACTTCGAGGTAGGCCAGTTGCACCTTCACACCCTGCTCGCGCTGCTGCTGCAGCGCTTCGCGCCCGACGAAGTCGCGCTCGTCGGTCTTGACGAAGAAGCCCAGTTTGGCTTCCAGCGGGGTGTTCTCACAGGTCAGTTCGTGCCCCCACATCGGATAGGCTTTCTCCAACCGCAGCGAGTCCATCGCCCGCGTGCCGAAGTTGCGCATGCCGGACTCGGCGCCCGCCTCGACCAGCGCATCGTACAAGCCGAGCTGGAACTCGATGGGATGGTGCAATTCCCAGCCCAACTCGCCGACGTAGTTGACCCGCAGGGCCCGCACCGGGGCGCCAGCCACCGAGATTTCCTGGGCGCTGAGCCAGGGAAAGGCCTCGTTGCCCAGATTGGTGGAGGTCAGCTTGCGCAGCACGTCACGGGCCTTGGGCCCTGCCACGACCAGGGTACCGAAGCGTGCGGTCAGATCGTCCAGGCGTACCGAACCATCGGCCGGCAAGCGGCGACGCAGCTCATCCCAGTCATGCACCTGG
>JBFKAF010000237.1:0-5581 GCA_041621735.1 Pseudomonas sp. | reverse complement strand
TGCTCGAGCAGGCGCTGGATCACCGCGGCGCCCAGATCGACAGTCGGGATATTGGCCAGTGCACCCTGGAAACTACCGATGGCGGTGCGGGTGGCGGCGACTATGACGACTTCTTGCATGGGATGACTCCTGCGAATGATCGGCCCTTGTGGGCGCGGGCTTGCCCGCGAACCGGGGCGGTTCGAAAAGCGTCGCGGCCAAGGCCGCTCCCACAGGGGGGCACTGCACCGGACAGCAGCTTCAATAAAACGCCCCGGAGGCGCCGTGCGTGGTGGCGGACTCCGCGGCGGTAGACAACCTAGAAGGTCATTTCGATGACATCGTCCGGCACGATCAGCTTGCCGGCGGTCTTGGCGACGATCTCCTCGACGCTGACTCCCGGCGCGCGCTCGCGCAGGATGAAGGCGCCGTTGTCGATCTCCAGGTAGGCCAGGTCGGTGAGCACCTTGCGGATACAACCGCAGCCGGTGAGCGGCAGGCTGCAGTGGCTGAGCAGCTTGGACTCGCCGTCCTTGGAAGCGTGGGTCATGGTGACGATGATGTTGTCGGCACCGGCTACCAGATCCATGGCGCCGCCCATTCCCTTGATCAGCTTGCCGGGGATCATCCAGGAGGCGATGTTGCCCTGTACGTCCACCTCGAAGGCGCCGAGCACGGTGAGGTCGACGTGGCCGCCACGGATCATGGCGAAGGACTCGGCCGAGGAGAAGATCGAGGCGCCCTTGCGCGCGGTGACCGTCTGCTTGCCGGCGTTGATCATGTCGGCGTCCAGCTCATCCTCGGTCGGGAAGGCGTCCATGCCGAGCAGGCCGTTTTCCGACTGCAGCATCACGTCGATGTCGGCCGGCACATAGTTGGCCACCAGGGTCGGGATGCCGATGCCTAAGTTGACGTAGTAACCATCCTGCAACTCGCGCGCCACACGCTGAGCCATCTGTTCACGGGTAAGTGCCATGACGAAAACCTCTTGTTATCGGTAATTGCGGGATGATCAGGCGCGCAGGGTGCGCTTCTCGATGCGTTTCTCGAAATTGCCCTGGATGATGCGATCGACGTAGATGCCCGGAGTGTGGATGTGGGCCGGATCGAGTTCGCCCGGTTCGACGATTTCCTCCACCTCGACCACTGTGATGCGTCCGGCGGTGGCCACAAGCGGGTTGAAGTTCTGCGCGGTGTGGCGATAGACCACGTTGCCGAAGTGGTCGGCCTTCCAGCCTTTGACGATGGCGAAGTCGCCGGTGATGGCGGGCTCGAGGATGTAGTGGCGACCGTTGATTTCACGGGCCTCCTTGCCTTCGGCGACCGGGGTGCCGTAGCCGGTGGCGGTGAAGAAGGCCGGGATGCCGGCGCCACCGGCACGCAGTTTCTCGGCCAGGCTGCCTTGCGGGGTCAGCTCGACCTCCAGCTCGCCACTGAGCAGCTGCCGCTCGAACAACGCATTCTCGCCCACGTAGGAGGCGATCATCTTGCGGATCTGGCGGTCTTCCAGCAGCACGCCCAGGCCGAAACCATCGACCCCGCAGTTGTTCGAGACCACGGTCAGCCCGCGCACGCCCAGGCGGCGGATCTCGGCGATGAGGTTTTCCGGAATGCCGCACAGGCCGAAGCCACCGGCCAGAACGGTCATGTTGTCGGTCAGCCCGGCCAGGGCTTCCGCGTAACTGCCTACCCGCTTGTCGAGTCCACTCATGCTGCTGCGCCTCTTGTCGTTATGGGTTCGGCAGCCGTGCTGCCAGCGAACGAGGCAAAGCTTCACTGTTGCGTACTGATTTGTTAAGTTTGTTTTTCTTGCCAATTAATGATGAAAATAAATAAATGACCGTCAAGCAATTGCGCGCCTTCCTCGCCGTGGCGCAGAGCCTGAGCTTTGCCCAGGCCTGTGAGCGCCTGCACCTGTCGCAGCCGGCCCTGAGCCTGTCGATCAAGAACCTGGAGGAGTCCCTCGGCGGTCAGTTGCTGACGCGCACCACTCGCAGCGTCAGCCTGACCCCGGAGGGCGCAACCCTGCTGCCCATCGCCCGCCGCCTGCTGGCGGACTGGGACAACGCCGAGGAACTGCTGCGCCAGCACTTCACCCTGCAGCTGGGCAAGGTCGCCATCGCCGCCATGCCATCCTTTGCCGGCAACCTGCTGCCGGTGGCGCTCAAGGCGTTCCGTCAGCGTCATCCTAAGGTCAACGTGGCGGTGCATGACGTGATCAACGAGCAGGTGCTGGAGATGCTGCGCAACCGCCGTGTCGAGTTGGGCATCGCCTTCGAGCCGGAGTCCCTGGATGGCCTGGATTTTACGCCGTTCTATAGCGACCGCTTCGTGGCCGTGGTGCCGACGGACAGTCCCCTGGCCGAACGTGCCGAGGTGACCTGGGAACAGCTGTTGCGCGAGAGCTTCATCACCTTGCAGCGTCCTTCGGCGGTCCGCCTGCTGCTGGAAGAGCGCATCGCCGCGCAGCACGGCAAGCTTCCCGTGGCCTTCGAGAGCCACCAGCTGGTGACGGTGGGGCGGATGGTCGCTCAGGGCCTGGGAGTCAGCGCGGTGCCCAGCCTGTGCATCCAGCAGATGGAGGAACTGGGCGCCCGTTGCGTGGCCCTCAACGGCCCGCAGGTGGAGCGCCGCGTCGGCCTGCTGCGATTGGCCGAGCACAAACTGTCGACGGCGGCGCAGGCGTTGGCGGACATCGTCATCGAGGTATCGTCCAGTCCGGCGCGAGCAAGCCGATAGTCAGTTCTCTGGCGATGCGCTGCAGCGTCTCTGGTTTGTGGGCGACTGTTAGGCCCTGCTTCGTGGTTGGGCGAGTGACAATGTTCTGAGCGACAGGCGCTGATCAAATTGATTGCTGCCACACCCGTGGGGCAGCAATCTGACCATCAGGGCAATGGCCAGAAAAGCTATCGGCTTGAGGGTGATGAATGCGCGTCGCCGTTGTCCAACCTGCGCTCGGATGGCGAGGCAGCAATGTCCGTCTATCGCCGGCCGGTCGCCATCGCCTTTGGGAGAAATAAGTGTCAGCGGTTTTTTTGCGTCAGTTTTGCCGTTCGGCGCTGCTGTGGTGCTCTTTGGACGCTTCCGCCGCCGCGTTAGTCTGCCCGACCGGGCAGCATGAAATCTGCGTGCTCAGCTGCTTTTGCGCGCCAGGCTCGAAAGAGGACATGGGTTCGATCTTCGACGGTGTCAGCCAGGTGGCCGCCTCTGGATTGCAGCGCTGGCTAGTGCAATCGCGCAACACCGCGGCAGCCGGTGATGTTCGGCAAATCCCGTTGAACATCCGTGCCCAGCTCGAACCCTACTATGACCTTCAGGTGCTCGAATTGGCCCGCTACAAGGTGGGCGATGAGGTGGAGTTCAATGCCGCGCATACCATGCTGCAGAACCCCGATGTGAATGCCGTCACCTTGATCGATATCATCGTCTTTCGTTCTGCCGACGATGCTCTCAACAACGTCGCGCTCTGGGCGCATGAGTTGAAGCACGTGCAGCAATACCAGCAGTGGGGAGTAGGCGAATTTGCCTCCCGCTATACCCGGAACTACCAGGCCGTCGAGGCGCCTGCCTATGCGATCCAGGTTCAGGTGGCCAGGGCGCTGCGCGCCAGTGCAAGCCCTTCCGAGTTGCTGGATTAGTAGGGGCGTGCAACTGCCAGGCTCGCCGCGCCATGGGCGGCGGCGAGCGTTGGCTGGTCAGTCGCCGTAGATGTCGAAGGCGAAGTACTTCTTGCGGATCTGCTCGTAGGTGCCGTTGGCGCGGATGGCGGCCAGGGCCTTGTTCAGCTCGGCGGCCAGTGGGTCATTCTTGCGCACCGCGATGCCGGCACCGGTGCCGAAATATTGCTGTTCGGTGAAGTTCGGCCCGACGAACTGAAAGGGGCTGCCTTCCGGTTTCTTCAGCAGACCTTCTTCGATGGCGATGGAGCCGGCCAGGCTGGCATCCAGACGTCCGGCCAGCAGGTCGAGGAACACCTCGTTCTGGGTGCCGTAGCGGATCACCTCGGCACCGGCGGGCACGAAATACTCGCTGGCATAACGGTCGAAGTTGCTGGCGCGCTGCACGCCGATGCGCTTGCCCTTGAGGTCGGCCGGGATGCTGTCGATGCCGTTGCCCGTGCGGGCGACCAGCTTGGCCGGGACGCGGTAGTAGCTGTGGCTGAAGTCCACCGACTTCAGGCGTTCCTCGGTGATTGACACCGATGACAGGGCCGCGTCGATCTTGCGCACCTTGAGCGAGGGGATCAGGCCGTCGAACTCGACTTCCTTCCATTCGCAGGTGACCTTCATCTCGGCGCACAACGCCTGGCCGATGTCGTAATCGAAGCCCTGGATCTGGTTGTCCGGGGTCTTGTAGGCGAACGGCGGGTAGGCCGCCTCGATGCCCAGGCGCAGGTGCTTGTCGGCGGCCTGGGTGGTGCAGGCAAATGCGACCAGCGTCGCCAGGCCGAGGGTCTTGAGAGTGCTGTAGCGATTCATAGGTGGCTCCAATTACGTTGTTGTTGTAATCCGGATGCTCCAGGAAATGAAGTCACCCGTAATCGGCAGCAGCAAGCCGAATGACTGCTGTGCATGGCGCTTGGCTGGCCATTGCGGCCATACCTCCGGGCGGGCCCGGCGGGTTCTGGGTGAATGCCGTGCTCAGAGCGCCGCGGTGACGATCAGCTCGAGGCGAATGGCCGGATCGTCGAAGGTCACCTGGGCCGTGGCGCGGGCCGGCGTTTCGCCGGGGGCGAACCAGGCGCTCCACTGCTCGTTCAGCGCCGAGAAGTCGCCGAGCATGTCCTTCATCCAGATCTGTGCGCTGAGCAGGCGGCTCTTGTCGCTGCCGACCTCTGCCAGTAATTCCTCCAGGCGTTGCAGCACCTGGCGGATTTGCCCGCGCACGTCCTGACTGCAGTCGGCGGCGACTATGCCGCTGAGCCAGGCCACGCCGTTGTGCACCACCACGCGACTGAGACGGGGATTGCTGTCGATGCGTCGGATGCCGTTCATACGAACTCCTGAGGGGCGCTGGCTATGGGCTCGCCGGCCAACTGGGCGAGGGTGATGGGTTTCAAGGGCGAACGGATGCGGTAGTAGCCGACCTGCGCCGGCGGGACGCCACGGCGTTCGGCGATCACTTCGCTCACGCTCAGGCCACACAGGCGTCCCTGGCAGGGACCCATGCCGCAGCGGCCGAAGGCCTTGGTCTGGTTGGGGCCGAGACAGCCAAGGTCGACGTGCTGGCGCACCTCGCCGGCGCTGACTTCCTCGCAGCGGCAGACGATGACCTCATCCGCCGGCACGCGCTGTTGCAGTGGCGGGCGGTAGAGGGCGTCGATCAATGGGCGCGCGGCGAGTTGTCGGGTCAGGGCGCGCCGGTAGGGTTTGGCGAGTGTCTCGACGGCAGCTACAGCGAGGCGTTGCAGCTGCCCGGCGATGGCCAGGGCGGCGATCCGGCCCTGTTGCTGCGCCGCCAGCGCGCCGCCAATGGCGCCGCCGTCACCGGCGATGAAGATGCCCGCCAGGCTGGTTTCGCCCCAGGCGTCGCGTTCGGCGCTCCAGCACAGTTGTGCGTCGTTCCAGTGGTGCTGCAGGCGCAGCGACCAGCTGATCTGGGT
>JBFKAF010000236.1:0-5618 GCA_041621735.1 Pseudomonas sp. | reverse complement strand
ATAGAACATCAGCACCTCGCCCAGCCCCGGCATGGTCGCCACGTAATCACCGATCTCGGGTTCGAAGAAGCCGGCCGATGCCGGCTTGGCCTCACACTCGATGCGGGCTGTAACGAACAGTTCGGGCGCGGAATCGCCAAAGTAGTCCTCGCGCTCGGCTGCATCCCAATCTGCGGGAGCCTGGAAGGCACCGGTAAACAGAATCTTGGCATCGCCCAGGTCCTTTTCCTCAGCCTCTGGATCGTCTTCGTCCGGCCGGTAGAGGTTGCAGTCTTGCGCATCCTGATTGCTCAGCAGCGCCAGTCGGGCCGCAAGGCGCTTTTCTTGATCGAGTTGGGACACGACGGTTCTCCACGGTGATGAATTGGGGTTGCCCTTGCAACGCTCGACATACATGCCAAGTCGGTGCGTCTGCGCCTGGGGCGTCAGTGTCACGGACAACCTCCATCGACTGCAATTGTTCGATGCCCATAGGTGCCGTGTGACAACGCGAAAAAGGTCGACAGCAAATCACCTCAACGGTGCCAACCAGGCCACTGCGTACAGCCCGAAGCCTGACGCCGTGGGCGCGCCTGCCATACTGAGATCATGGTCAGCGCTACCTTTCGCTTCTATGAGGAGCTCAATGATTTTCTCCCCGCCGTGCGTCGCCGCACGGCGTTCACCTGCGACTGCGCGCAGGCGGCGACCTGCAAGCATATGATCGAGGCGCTCGGCGTGCCGCATACCGAGGTCGAACTGGTGCTGGTCAATGGCCAGTCGGTGGGTTTCGAGCGCTTGCTGGCGGAGGGCGACCGGGTGGCGGTCTATCCCAAGTTCGAGCGCCTGGATATCAGCCCGCTGCTCAAGGTGCGTGAGCAGCCGCTCCGCATCACCCGCTTCGTCGCCGACGCCCATCTCGGTGGGCTGGCCCACCTGCTGCGCATGGCCGGGTTCGACACCCTGTACGACAACCATTTCCATGACCAGCACATCGCCGAGCTGGCGGCCCGCGAAGGGCGCATCGTGCTGACCCGCGACCGCGAACTGCTCAAGCGGCGGATCATCAGCCACGGCTGCTATGTACATGCCCTGAAGCCCGCGCAGCAGTTGCGCGAACTGTTCGAACGCCTCGACCTGGCGCGCAGCGCACGGCCCTTCAGCCTGTGCCTGCACTGCAACGCCCCGCTGCAGCCGATCGACAAGGCGCTGATCGCCGAACGACTGCCGCCGAAGGTGCGCGAGCATCAGCAGCACTTCCTCAGTTGCACGCGCTGCCAGCGGGTGTTCTGGCAAGGCTCGCACTGGCGCTCGATGCACGCGCTACTAAAGCCCTTGTTGCGCAATAGCTAGCGGCCTGCACGGTTAACTGGTTAACTCAAGTTCGACTCGACGGCGGCCGGGGTAGAGTGCCAGGCAGCACCTTGAAGTCGCTCACCGCATGGCCCAGATGGCTGAGCGCGAAGCGAATTCGCACACTCTTGGTGCAGAACAATCCCACACGCCACGCGAGCGCTTCCTATGACCAGAGATGGACGCTCTCCTGTTTATTGGCCACATTTTTGCAGGCATGAATTCTGTGGGTAATGGCAGTATCAGCACTTAGTGGTACGGTGGGCTGGCGCCCGCCGAAGTGCGTCAACCTTAGTGCATTAATTTTCACGGAAGACTTCAGCTAATGGCTATACGAATCGCGCTGCACCACAAAACCAGCTACCTCTATGATCGCCAGGTTGGCTTATCCCCCCACGAGGTGCGCCTGCGCCCTGCGCCCCATGCGCGAACACCGATTCTGTCCTACTCGCTGAGCGTGACGCCGAACAACCACTTCATCAATTGGCAGCAAGACCCCTACGGCAACTATATTGGTCGGTTCGTCTTCCCGGAAAAGTCCACCACCCTGGAGTTCACCGTCGACCTGGTGGCGGACATGACCGTCATCAATCCCTTCGACTTTTTTGTCGAGAAGTATGCCGAGCAATTTCCCTTCAGCTATCCGCCGCAATTGCGCGATGAGCTGGCCGCCTATCTACAGGCCGACGAGCCCGGCCCGCTGCTCAGCCAATGGATGGCCGCGGCACGCAAAGACCTGCTGAGCAAGGCGCAACCGATCAATGACTTTCTGGTGACCCTCAACCAGCGTCTGCAGGCCGATATCGCCTATCTCTTGCGCATGGAGCCAGGTGTTCAAACGCCCGAGGAAACGCTCAAGAAACGTTCCGGTTCCTGCCGCGACAGCGCCTGGCTGCTGGTACAGATCATGCGCGAGCTGGGCCTGGCGGCGCGCTTCGTCTCCGGCTATCTGATCCAGTTGAAGCCCGACCAGGAAGCGCTCGATGGGCCAAGTGGCGCCGCAGAGGACTTCACCGACCTGCATGCCTGGACCGAGGTATATATCCCCGGCGCGGGCTGGATTGGCCTCGACCCCACATCGGGCATGCTCGCCAGCGAAGGTCATATTCCGCTGGCCTGCACCGCCTTGCCCTCGTCGGCGGCACCGATCAGCGGTTTTACCGACAAGGCCGAGGTCAAATTTGCCCACGAAATGACCATCACCCGCATTCATGAAGACCCGCGGGTCACCAAGCCTTATAGCGAGGCCGACTGGCAAAAGATCGACCAGCTCGGCCAGCAGGTAGACGCTGACTTGAAGCGCCAGGATGTACGCCTCACCCAAGGCGGCGAACCGACGTTCGTCTCCATCGATGACATGGACGGCGCGCAATGGAACACCGAGGCCCACGGCAAGGAGAAACGCCAGCTGGCCGGCGAGCTGATGCAACGCCTGAAAAATCACTTCGCGCCAGGCGGCATGCTGCACTACGGCCAAGGCAAGTGGTATCCGGGTGAGCCCTTGCCGCGCTGGGCCTTGAATATTTTCTGGCGGATCGACGGCCAGCCGATGTGGCTCGACCCCACGCTGTTTTCAGGCGACGAGGACCACGATGGCTACGGCGCCGAGGAAGCCAAGCGCTTTACCGTCGAGCTGGTGAAGATCCTTGGCCTGCCAAGCAACTGCCCGATTCCGGCGTATGAGGATGTAGTGCAGCAGGCCCACCTGGAACAAGGCCTGCCCGACAACCTCGACCCGCTGCACCTGGACCTCGCCGCCCCCGAAGAACGACAGCGCCTGGCGCGCCTGCTGGGGCAGGGGCTTGGCGAGGTGGCCGGTTATGTCTTGCCACTGACGACCAAAGCGCTTGACCCGAGCATCGCCCTCGGGATTGCCTGGCGCAGCTGCCGCTGGCCGCTCAAGCGCGAGAACCTGTATCTGATAGCGGGCGACTCGCCGATGGGCCTGCGCCTGCCGCTGAACGCCCTGCCCTGGGTGCTGCCTGACGACATGCCGCAGTCCTTCGATGTCGATCCCTTCGCCCCGCGCGATGCGCTTGCCAGCCGCGCCACCACGCTGGCCAACGACAGCAAGGAAACCAAGGGCGCCAAGCGCGCGAAACTCAGCCTGAAGAATCCTGACAGCCCGACAGCCGACAGCCCACCCGAGCCGCGCGACGTGATTCACACCGCGCTCTGCGTGGAGGTACGCGAAGGCCGCCTGCATGTGTTCATGCCGCCGCTCAAGCGCATCGAGGACTATCTGGCGCTGGTCACGGCCGTCGAGCACACCGCAACCAAGCTAAAGCTGAAGTTGCGCCTGGAGGGCTACCAGCCACCGCGTGACCCGCGCATCAAAATGCTCAGCGTGACCCCGGACCCAGGCGTGATCGAGGTCAATATCCACCCGGCCGCCAGCTGGAACGAACTGACCTACAACATCTCGACTCTCTATGAGGAGGCCCGCCTGACCCGCCTGGGCACCGAGAAGTTCATGCACGATGGCCGCCATACCGGTACCGGCGGTGGCAACCACGCCACCCTGGGTGGCGCCACCGCCGAAGACAGCCCGATGCTGCGCCGGCCGGACTTGCTGAAAAGCCTGATCAGTTACTGGCAGAACCACCCGGCGCTGTCCTATCTGTTTTCCGGCACCTTTATCGGCCCCACCAGTCAGGCGCCAAGGGTCGATGAGGCGCGTGACGACAACCTCTACGAACTGGCGATCGCCTTCCAGCAAATGGATCAGGTACTGCCGACCATGCAACCGGGTGACAAACCCTGGATGGTCGACCGCTTGCTGCGCAACTTGCTGGTCGACCTGACCGGCAACACCCATAGATCCGAGTTCTCCATCGATAAACTCTACTCACCCGATGGCCCAACCGGGCGCCTGGGACTGGTCGAGTTCCGCGCCTTCGAGATGCCGCCACACGAGCGCATGAGCCTGTTACAGATGCTCCTGTTGCGCGCGCTGGTGGCGCGCTTCTGGCGTGAGCCGTATCAGGGCAAGCTGGTCAACTGGGGCACCTCGCTGCATGACCGCTGGATGCTGCCGCATTTCGTCGCGCAGGATATCCGCGACGTGGTCAAGGACCTGCGCGCCGCCGGCTATGCCTTCGAAGAACACTGGTTCGACCCCTTTATCGAGTTCCGCTTCCCGCGCTTCGGCACCGTGGTCTACGAGGGCGTGGAGATGGAACTGCGCCAGGCGATCGAACCCTGGAATGTGCTGGGTGAAGAGATGAGCGGTGGCGGCACGGCCCGCTATGTCGACTCTTCCGTGGAGCGTATGCAACTGCTGGTACGCGGCTTGACCGATGGCCGCCATGAGGTGGCCTGCAATGGCCGCCGCCTGCCGCTACACCCGACCGGCGTGCCGGGCGAGTACGTGGCTGGCGTGCGCTTTCGCGCCTGGAGCCCTTGGTCCGCCCTACACCCGACCATCGGGGTGCAAGCGCCACTGACCTTCGACCTGGTCGATAACTGGAGTGGCCGCGCCATCGGCGGCTGCACCTACCACGTGGTGCATCCGGGCGGCCGCAGCGAAGAAACTTCGCCAGTGAATGCCAATGCCGCCGAAGCGCGACGCTTTGCCCGCTTCTGGAGCAACGGTCACACGCCGGGGCCGATGCGCGTCTATAAGGAAGCGCTCAACCCGAACTTCCCGATGACCCTCGACTTACGCTGGCATCCCCTTTGAGCAAGGAACAGCCCCACATGCCCGGCGCGAGCCCCGGAGAGGCGCCGATGCTGACGCAGTTGCTCGCCGAGTACCGCGCCGCGCCCAACAGCTTCGATGAACTGCTCGACGCCAACCAGCAACCTCGCGCCCACTGGCGCGACCTGCTCGGCAGCCTGGCCAAAGAATCACCGCACAGCATGCGCCAGCGCCTGGACGCGGTGGAAAGCCATATCCGCGAAAACGGCGTGACCTACAACGTCTATGTCGACGCCAAAGGCGTGCAGCGCCCGTGGGATTTGAATCCTGTGCCGCTGATCCTGCCGCACGAGGAATGGGCAGGCATCGAGGCCGCAGTGACCCAGCGCGCGACCCTGCTCAATCAGATCCTCGGCGACGTGTACGGCGAGCAGCGCCTGCTGCAAGAAGGCCTGTTGCCGCCGGCACTGGTGCACGGCCATTCCGGTTTTCTGCGCCCCGCCCATGGCATCCGCCACCCGGACGAGGTGGCCCTGCATTTCTATGCGGTTGATCTGGCGCGGGCGCCCGACGGCCAATGGTGGGTACTCGCCGACCGCACCCAGGCACCCTCCGGCGCCGGTTATGCCCTGGAAAACCGGGCGGT
>JBFKAF010000235.1:0-5630 GCA_041621735.1 Pseudomonas sp. | reverse complement strand
CGGCCAGCAGCGCCAACCGGGTGACCGCCGCTACCAGCAACGGGCCCAGGCCGAACTGCACGGCATCCAGCTGCCGGCGGCCGAGCTGAGCAAGCTGCGCCAGCTCGCCGTGGCGACTAGTTGAGGCAAGCGAACGCTTATCCATCCCGTCACGGGGGCGTGCTCAGTCGCAGGCCCCGCCTGCGCCCGACGGCAGAGTCGGTCCAACTCGCGTAAACACCAGGCTGAACTAGGCTTAGTTGCAGAGGCGGCAGCAAGCATCAGGGTTTTATCGGCACATGTACTGCTCGCCTCACTTCTCCGCCTGACAGCTGCCTGCCCTCACCCGGCGCGAAACAGCCGACTCAAGCGGTCAGATTGAGTCCAACGGATGCCTGTCATCCAGGCAGTTGGGGAGGTTTATGGCTGAGCAGGCTGGGGACGTACCGTTCCTGCAATTCACCAATGTGAAGAAGAGCTACGACCACAAGAATCTGGTGGTCAAGGATTTCAACCTGGATGTGGCTCAGGGCGAGTTCATCACCCTGCTCGGGCCCTCCGGCTCCGGCAAGACCACCTGCCTGATGATGCTTGCCGGTTTCGAGGACGTGACCAGCGGCGAGATCCTGATCAACGGCCGTTCGGTCACCAGCATCGCCCCCTACGCGCGCAACATCGGCATGGTGTTCCAGCAGTACGCCCTGTTCCCGCACATGACCATCCGCGAGAACCTCGCCTACCCGTTGAAGATCCGCAAGCAGCCCAAGGCGCAAATCCGCGCCAAGGTCGACGAGTACCTGGCCCTGGTCGAACTGCAGGACTTCGGTAACCGCTATCCCGGCCAGCTCTCCGGCGGCCAGCGGCAGCGCGTGGCCCTGGCCCGGGCGCTGATCTTCGCCCCGGACATCGTGCTGATGGACGAACCGCTCGGCGCCCTGGACAAGAAACTGCGCGAGCAGATGCAGTTCGAGATCAAGCGCCTGCACGAGCAGCTCGGCTTCACCGTGATTTACGTGACCCACGACCAGACCGAAGCCCTGACCATGAGCGACCGCATCGCCGTGTTCAACAACGGCATAGTCCAGCAGTGCGCCCCGCCTCACGTGCTCTACGAGCGCCCGGCCAACCTGTTCGTCGCCGACTTCATCGGCGAGAGCAACAAGCTCAGGGGCGTGATCGCCTCGGTCGCCGAGGACACCGTCAGCGTGCGCCTGGACGACGGTGCCCAGGTCAACACCCTGAGAGCCAACTGCAGCGAGATCGGCCTGCCGACCACGGTGTCGGTACGCCCGGAAAAACTCACTTTCACCGACCGCCTCGGCAGCGCCGGCAATCAGGTCAAGGCGCGCTTTATCACCCGCCACTATGTCGGCGAGTACATCCGCTACCACTTCCAGACCGCCGACGGCACCGAACTGGTGGTGAAAAACCTGAACGACAGTTCAGCCCCGCGACTCAGCGCCCAGGATGAGGTCGCTCTGGCCTGGCTGCCCCAGGACAGCCAGGCACTGGATCGACAGGACGTGCCGACGACGCTCTGAACACTCAATGACAGGCAATGGAGCACAGCAATGGCTAGATCACTGACTACCGGCTTTTCCGCATTCGCCCTGAGCGCCGCACTGGGTATGACCTCGCTCGGCGTGCATGCCGCGGAGAGTCTCACCGTGGTGTCCTGGGGCGGCGCCTATGGCGCGGCGCAGAAGAACCACATGATCGACCCCTACCAGAAGGACACCGGGGTCAAGGTGCTGTTCGAGGACTATTCCGGCGGCGTGGCGGAAATGAAGGCCCAGGTCGAGTCCGGCAATATCCAGTGGGACGTGGTCGACCTGGAGGTGATCGACCTCGAGCGCGCCTGCTCCGAAGGCCTGCTGGAAACCATTCCGCACGACATCCTGCCCGCCGGTGCCGACGGCACCCCGGCCGCTGACGACTTCATCCCCGAAGCCCTGGCCAGCGAGTGCGCGGTCGGCAATATCGTCTGGTCGGTAGTGTTCGCCTACAACGAGAAGACTATCGGTGGCACCAAGGCAGCGGCCATCACCGACTTCTTCGACATCCAGAAGATTCCCGGCAAGCGCGCCATGCGCAAACGCCCACAGGTCAACATGGAGTGGGCGCTGCTGGCCGATGGCGTAGCCCCGGCCGAAGTCTACGAGGTGCTCGCCACCGCGGAAGGCCAGGCCCGCGCATTTGCCAAACTGGACACGCTGAAGAACGACATCGTCTGGTTCGACTCCTGGTCGCAAGCGCCGCAATTGCTGAATGACGGCGGTGCGGTACTGGTGCAGTCGGCCAACGGGCGTTTCTATGACGCCATCCGCCAGGAAGGCAAACCCTTCGTCATCGTCTGGGATGGCCACGTCTACGACCTCGACGCCTGGGCGGTGCTCAAGGGTTCGCCGAAGAAAGACCTGGCGTTCAAGTTCATCGCCTACGTGACCGAATCCAAGCCCCTGGCCGGCATGTCCGACGTGGCCTATGGGCCAACCCGCAAATCCTCCGCGCCGATGATGGACCCGGCGGCCGCACCGCACCTGCCCACCGCGCACCTGGATAAAGGCATCCAGGCCGGCTCGGACTTCTGGGCGGATTACGGCGAATCCCTCGGCGAGAAATTCAACGAGTGGCTGTTGAAGTAAAGGCAGTCCGTAGGGTGGGTTAGGCGCATGGCGCACAACTGTCGGTACAGGGTAAAGCTTGTTGCGCCGTAACCCACCATTGAGGCGACCCCGATCCCGCCCGGTGGGTTACGCAGCGCACAGCAACCGCGTCTCCTGCCCGGGTCGGTGACCTGCGCCGCTAACCCACCCTTGTACCTAATCCACAACGTCGTGCAGGAGTCGCCGCGTGTCAGTCCTGACCACTAGTGAAGCCAGCCAAGCCGCCGGTGCCCGACGCAAGAAGCGCCTCAACGCCTTTATTTTCGTGGTACCGCTGCTGCTGTTCATCCTGCTGACCTTCGTGGCGCCAATCGGCAGCATGCTCTGGCGCAGCGTGCATCACCCCATAGTGGCCGAGCTGATTCCACTGACCCTGGCCGAGCTGAAGCGCTGGGACGGCCAGCAGACCCCGGATAGGCAAACCCTGACGCTGTTCGCCAGCGAACTGCACGGTCTGGCCAAGCGACGCCTGTCCGGCAAACTGGCCGAGGAGATCAATCGCTCGTATGCCGGCATGTCCAGCGCGGTCAAATCCAGCGCCCGGAAGATTGGCCGACTGAAACCCGAACAACTGCCCAGCCAGGGCGCCGAGACCCTGCTCAAGGCCCACCGCAACTGGAGCAAGCCGGAACTCTGGTACGCCATCCAACGGGCTGGCCAGGTCTACACCTACGACTACTACCTGACCGCGCTGGACCTGGAACTGCACCCGGAGCAGGGCATCCAGATCCGCGAAGACACGCAGATCTACCTGCAGCTGTACGGCAAGACCCTGAACATGGCGCTGGTGATCACCCTGCTCTGCGCGCTACTCGGCTATCCGCTGGCCTATTACCTGGCCAACCTGCCGGAAAACCGCGCCAACCTGCTGTTGGTGCTGGTGCTGCTGCCGTTCTGGACCTCACTGCTGGTGCGCACCACCGCCTGGATCGCGCTGCTGCAGACCAACGGCGTGATCAACTCCTTCCTGCTCAGCGCCGGCCTGATCGGTCAGCCCTTCGAGATGCTCTACACCTCGTTCGCCACCGTGGTGGCCATGACCCATATCCTCCTGCCGTTCATGATTCTGCCGCTGTACAGCGTGATGCGCGGCATCGACTCCAGCTACCTGCGCGCGGCCATGTCGCTCGGCGCCAAGCCGATTCCCGCCTTCGTGCGCATCTACTTCCCGATGACCCTGCCGGGCCTGAGCGCCGGCGCGCTGCTGGTGTTCATTATCTCGGTGGGCTACTACATCACCCCGGCGCTGGTCGGGGGCACCGACGGGCAGATGATCAGCAACATCATCGCCTTCCATATGCAGCGTTCGAGCAACTGGGAACTGGCCGCCGCGCTCGGTTCCCTGCTGCTGGCGCTGATCCTGCTGCTGTACTGGCTGTACGACCGCTACGTCGGCGCCAGCAATATCAAGCTGGGCTAAGAACAGAGGGCTGATAAGCATGATTCCTGCGCATTTCGGTATCTGGCACCGCCTCGGCGCCAGGCTGCTGCAAATAAGCTCGTGGCTGGTGCTGCTATTCCTGATCCTGCCGATCCTGGTCATAGTGCCGCTGTCGTTCAATATCGAGCCCTTCTTCAGCTTCACCGAAGGCATGCTGCGCCTGCAGCCCGAGGCCTACTCGCTACGCTGGTACCAGGCCATATTCGATGATCCGAAATGGATACTGGCGATCCAGAACAGCTTTTTCATCGGCTTTTTCGCCACCCTGATCGCCACCGTACTGGGCACCTGCGCGGCGGTCGGCCTGGCTCGCGACGACATGCCACTGCGGCGCCTGATCACCGCCCTGCTGTTGTCGCCGATGATCGTGCCGCTGATCATCACCGCCGCCGGGATGTTCTTCTTCTATTCCCAACTGGGCCTGGCCGGCAGCTACCTGGGGGTGATCCTGGCCCACGCGGCGCTCGGCACGCCGTTCGTCATCATCACCGTCACCGCCACCCTGACCGGCTTCGACTATTCCCTGGCGCGAGCGGCGGTGAACCTCGGCGCCACTCCGCTGCGGGTGTTCTTCGACATCATCATGCCGCTGATCCGCCCCGGGGTGATCAGCGGTGCGCTGTTCGCCTTCATCACCTCCTTCGATGAGGTGGTGGTCATCCTGTTCATGGCCGGGCCGCAACAGCGCACCATTCCACGGCAGATGTTCTCCGGCCTGCGCGAGCAGATCAACCCGAGCATCCTGGCCATCGCCACCCTGCTGATCCTGGTGTCCATCGCCTTGCTGATCAGCATCGAACTGCTGCGCCGGCGCGCCGCCCGCCTGCGTGGCAGCGAAGCCGACGCAAGCCTTGCCGCAACGCCCTGAGCAACAGCCGTCGATCCGCCGCCCGCTCGACCTTTCGCCGTAGCGCCCGCTGGGATTAGAATCGGCCATCTCCTGCCCACCCTTGGCGGACTTATAAGCCCCGGCCGAGCCAGCGCTGATCCCGCGCCATCTCGCCGCCAGCCCCGCAACCGGTCACTTCCGTTTGCCTTAGGCCTGAACCCGGCTCACCATAAGCAGCAACAGCCCTTTGCAAACGTAGCGCAGCGTTTTCAGCCGCCGCTACCTGATTAGCCTCCGCAGGACTTATCGCCATGCCAGACTACCGCTCGAAAACCTCCACCCACGGCCGCAACATGGCCGGCGCCCGCGCCCTGTGGCGTGCCACCGGGATGAAGGACGAGGACTTCAAGAAGCCGATCATCGCCATCGCCAACTCCTTCACCCAGTTCGTGCCCGGCCACGTGCACCTCAAGGACATGGGCCAGCTGGTCGCCCGCGAGATCGAGAAACACGGCGGCGTGGCCAAGGAATTCAACACCATCGCGGTCGACGACGGCATCGCCATGGGCCACGACGGCATGCTCTATTCGCTGCCGAGCCGCGAAATCATCGCCGACTCCGTGGAATACATGGTCAACGCCCACTGCGCCGACGCCATCGTGTGCATCTCCAACTGCGACAAGATCACCCCCGGCATGCTGCTGGCCAGCCTGCG
>JBFKAF010000234.1:0-5632 GCA_041621735.1 Pseudomonas sp. | reverse complement strand
GGTCCAGCCCAGCTCGCGCTCGATCTTGCCGGCGTCGATGGCGTAGCGCTGGTCGTGGCCGGGGCGGTCGGCGACGAAGCTGATCTGCTCTTTGTAGGAGCCGGCCTGTTGCCGCGGCGCCAGCTCGTCCAGCAGCGCGCAGATGCTTTCCACCACGGTCAGGTTCTTCTGCTCGTTATGCCCGCCAATGTTGTAAGTCTCGCCCACCCGGCCCTCGCTCATCACCTTGAATAGAGCGCGGGCATGGTCCTCGACGTACAGCCAGTCGCGCACCTGCTGGCCGTTGCCATACACCGGCAGCGGCTTGCCATCCAGGGCGTTGAGTATCACCAGGGGGATGAGTTTCTCGGGGAAGTGGTAGGGGCCGTAGTTGTTCGAGCAATTGCTCAGCAGCACCGGCAGCCCATAGGTGCGTTGCCAGGCGCGCACCAGGTGGTCGGAGGCCGCCTTGCTGGCCGAGTAGGGCGAGCTGGGCGCGTAGGGTGTGCTCTCGCTGAACAGCTCGTCGACGCCGTGCAGGTCGCCATACACCTCGTCGGTGGAAATATGGTGGAAGCGGAAGGCCTGCTTGCGTGCCTCCGGCAGGGTCGACCAGTAGGCGCGGGTGGCCTCCAGCAGGCTGTAGGTGCCGACTATGTTGGTCTGAATAAACGCCGCCGGGCCGTCGATGGAGCGGTCGACATGCGATTCGGCGGCCAGGTGCATGATGGCGTCCGGCTGAAACTGCGCCAGCGCGGCACTGACCGCCGCCTGATCGACAATATCGATCTGCAGGAACTGGTAGCGCGGGCTGCCCGCGACGCTGGCCAGCGACTCCAGGTTGCCGGCGTAGGTCAGCTTGTCGAGGTTGAGTACCTGGTGCTCGGTGTGCTTGAGCAGATGGCGAATCAGTGCCGAGCCAATAAAGCCCGCGCCACCGGTGACCAAAATACGCATGAAAACATCGCCCTCTGTGACTGACTGGAAATATGCCGCGTAGCTTGTCGACTGAGCGGCTTGCCTGCAAGTGTCGCATGCGCGGGTTCGAGTTCCTTGAGGTGGTGGCCGAGTGCAGCTCTTTCGTCTGGGTGGTATCTCCGATCCGCAGGCCATGGTGAGTGCACTGAACCCAAAGGGCTCGACCGCGTAGGGTAAGACGGGCGTGCTTATGTAGGTTCATCCGGGCTCCTGGAAGACTGTGTTGGTCGCACTTCCAGAATTCCGGGAATGCCCCGGATGAACAACCTACTGAGAGAGCATGGCTAGCAGCCTATCCCAACAGGCGTGGATGCAGGGCTCCTGTGAGCTGTCGCCCGCCATTCTGTGAATGGTCGGTCAGCCAGAAACGAAAAAGGCCCACCGTGAGGTGAGCCTAAGTCGTTGTTTTGTATGGTGCCGGCACCAAGAGTCGAACTCGGGACCTACTGATTACAAGTCAGTTGCTCTACCAGCTGAGCTATACCGGCATTTCAGGGCCGCCATTATATCCATTCATTTGCCTGAGTAAAGCCGTCTAGCTACAGAAAAATGCTGGGCCGGCTATCAGTAGCAAAATCCTTATGCACAAGTGAGAGGAAGCTGGTACGGCCGTGCGCGGTTTTTGTGCGCCATGTCACAGCTCGCTGTAAATAGCTGTTTTTACTGGGTTTTGTTTTCTGTTTAAAAAGCGAACAGATGCTTTAAGTTGAGGTGGGAGTGGCGTTGTAGGCGTTTGCTCAGAATCTATCAACACAGTTATCCACAGCTTCTGTGGGCAACTTGAGGGCGTTCGGCGAGCAGTAGCAGATTGCGCGGGGTGAGTTGCTGAGGGCAAAAGCTGCCGAGGCGGACGGTAAAGCCCTGTTCCTGCAGGTAGAGGGCGCGATCGAGCGCTAGCCACAGCTCCAGTGGGCGGCGGAACAAGGCGCGCAGCAGTTCTAGGTTGCGCACCTGGGCCAGCCGTTGCCAGCCTTGGGTCTGCAGTGCTGCCCAGTCGTACGATGGCTTGGGAGCTGGCAGGCCTTTAAGGGCGGCCAGGTCTGCGCAGTAATCGGCCAGATCCTTATTCAGCCAGGCTGACGGTAATGAGGGCGTAGGCAGGTACTCATCGATACCGCGCAGTTCGCGTTGCAGGATGTCGAACGCCAGGCGGCGGGCCATGGACTGGTCGCGTTGGCGGCGGACCCTGGTGCCTGCGGTGACGGTCTCGCTGAGGGGCAGGCCCAGATCGTCCAGCGAAAGCTGCAGACCGGAGGCCTGCGCAGTTGAGGACAGCGGCTGGTAGCTGGGGGTACCGATGCGGTTGTAGCAGCAGGGGGCCAGCGCCAGTTGGCGGCAGCCGGCGCTACTGGCCAGCTGTAGCAGGCGTACATGCAGGTCGCCGCAGGCATGCAGGGCGACCGGCGTGTGTTCGTGGGTGAGCTGCTCGACGGTGTCGGCGGCCAGCACGTCCTGCTCAACATGCCGGGCGCTGAGCGCTAGGCGTTGACTGAGTTTCTGCCCGCTGTGCACCAGTTGCGGGTCGTGCTCAAGGCAGGTCAGTGGGCGTCCGTCATGGGCCAGCACGTGACCGAGGTGGCCTTTGCCGGAGCACCAGTCGAGCCAATGCTGGGGCGTGTGTTGAAACTGCAGGCTGGCGCTGAAGGCCTGGATCTGTTGCCACTTGCGCCCAGGGACATCGACCGAGAAGCGCGTGGGCAGCTTGATCGTCGGTTGCTGCGGCAACGCACCGATTCGAGTCAATACGTCGGCTTGCTCGGCCAGCTGGCGAAAGGGCGCGGGCGCCGCCAGATGCTGCGGTTGGTTGTGCTCGGCTTCGGCCTGTTCCAGGCTGCGCGCTCTGAGCCAGCGAGCCAGCTCGGGGTGATTGGCTTCCCACGGCAGTTGCCGCTGGGTAAACGGCCTTGGCCGCCACAGCGCCTGATGCGTAGTCAGAAAATCATCCAGCGCGAGAAAGCGCTGGAGCAAGGTGGCGCCACTAAGAGGCTGGTCGTGCATGCTGACTCTGTCGCTAAACATGGTGGCCGGGGCGGGATTCAGCGGCCCTGACAGGCGTCGACGCGCAGCCAGCGTTCCAGCAGCTTGAAGCCGCGTACCAGGACGTAGGCGATGCTCAGGTAGAACAGCCCGGCGGCGAAGAAGATTTCCACCGGCAGGTAGGTGCGGGCGATGATGGTGCGTGCCATGCCGGTCAGCTCCAGCAGGGTGACGGTGCTGGCTAGGGCGCTGGCCTTGAGCATCAGAATCACTTCGTTGCTGTAAGCCGGCAGGCCGATACGTACCGCGCGCGGCAGGATGATGTAGAGCATGGTTTGCCAGCGCGACATGCCCAGGGCGCGAGCGGCCTCGACCTCGCCCGGCGGTACGGCCTGGATGGCGCCGCGCAGAATCTCGGCGATATAGGCGGCGGTGTGCAGGGTCATGGTCAGGATCGCGCACCAGTAGGCGTCGCGCAGGTAGGGCCAGAGCGGGCCCTGGCGCACCGCGTCGAACTGGGCCAGACCGTAATAGACCAGAAATAGCTGCACCAGCAGCGGTGTGCCGCGGAAGAAGAAGATATAGCCGTAGGGCACGGCGCGCACGTACCAGTGTTTGGAGGCGCGCGCGATGCCCAGCGGAATCGCCAGGATCAACCCGGCAATCACCGCGACGCCAACCAGTTCCAGGGTCAGCATGGCGCCTTCAGCCAGGCGCGGCAGCCACTTGATGATTACTTCCCAATTCATGCAGCGCTCCTGATGAAGCCGCGGCTGGCACGTTTCTCAAGGAAGTGCAGACCAATCATGGCGAGAATGGTGAGGCCCAGGTAGATGAAGGCCGCCACCATGAAAAAGGTGAAGGGTTCTTTGCTTGAGGTTACCGCGATCTGCGAGCGGCGCATGATTTCTTCCAGGCCGATCACCGACACCAGTGCGGTGTCCTTCATCAGGATCATAAACAGGTTGCCCAGGCCGGGCAGGGCGATGCGCCACATCTGCGGCAGGATCAGGCGCCAGAAGATCCGTGGGGTGGACAGGCCGAGTGCCTGGCCGGCTTCGCGATGGCCCTTGGGGATGGCCAGGATGGCGCCGCGGAATACCTCGGTGGCGTAGGCGCCGAAGCAAATGCCGAGGGCGATGGCGCCGGCGGCGAAGGCGCTTAACTCAAGCCCTGGATGACCAATGGCTTCGCCGATATCGCGCATCAGGTTGACCGTGCCGAAGTAGATCAGCAATACCCAGAGCAGCTCGGGCACGCCGCGGACAATGGTCGAATAGGTGCCGCCAAGCCATTGCAACGGCTTGTACGGCGAAGTCTTGGCCAGTGCGCCGAGCAAGCCGAGCAACAGCCCCAGGCTCAGCGCGCAGAGCGCCAGCTGGATGGTCATCAGCGTGCCGGCGGCCAGGGCCGGGCCAAATCCGTGGAGGTCTAAATTCATAGGGGCTCAGAAGCCTGCGCCGCCCAGGAGGGCGACGCAACGCCGGCTGCTTAGTAGATGCTGAAGGGGAAATACTTGTCGTTGATCTGCTTGTAGGTGCCGTCGGCTACGATTTCCTTGAGCGCGGCATTCAGCTTCTCGCGCAGCGGATCACCTTTGCGCACGGCGATGCCGATTTTGTCGTTGTCGAACACCGGGTCACCCTTGAACTCGAAGTCCTTGCCGGCTTCGCTCTTGAGCCATTCCCAGTTGACGAACGTGTCCGCCAATACACCATCCAGACGGCTCGAGGACAGGTCGAGGTAGGCGTTTTCCTGGGTGTCGTACAGCTTGATATCGACCACGCCGTCCAGGTTGTCTTCCAGCCAGGTGCCGGCGATGGTCGCGCGTTGGGCGCCGATCACCTTGCCTTTCAGGCTGGCCTTGTCGGTCTTGAAATCGCTGCCCTTGGGCGCGATGAACTGCAGTTTGTTGGTGTAGTAGGGCTCGGTGAAGTCGACCGCCTGCTGGCGTTCCTCGGTAATCGACATCGAGGCTACCAGGAAGTCGAACTTCTTGGCGTTCAGGGCCGGGATGATGTCGTCCCAATCGGAGGTGACCACTTCGCACTCGGCCTGCATCTTGGCGCACAGGGCCTGGGCGATTTCTATGTCGAAGCCGACCACCTGGCCGCTGGCGTCGATCAGGTTGAAGGGTGGGTATGCGCCTTCGGTACCGATTTTCAGCTTGTCAGCAGCGACGGCGCTGGTGCCGAAGGCCAGAGTAGCGGCCGCAGCCAGCAGGATATTCTTATATTTCTGCATGCGATGTAGCTCCATTTAGTGATTGCTGGACATGAACTGTTTACAGCGCGCCGAGCTCGGGTTGTCAAACACCTGCTCGGGGGATCCTTGCTCTTCCACCTGACCCTGGTGGAGGAATACCACTTCGCTGGACACCTGGCGGGCGAAGCCCATTTCGTGGGTAACCAGCAGCATGGTGCGACCTTCGTCGGCGAGCGCGCGGATCACGCTAAGCACTTCTTGTACCATTTCCGGGTCGAGCGCCGAAGTCGGCTCATCGAACAGGATGACTTTCGGCTGCATGGCCAGGGTGCGCGCAATGGCCGCGCGTTGCTGTTGGCCGCCGGACAGTTGGTTGGGGTAGGCGTGACGCTTGTCGGCGATGCCGACCTTGGCCAGCAGCGCCTCTGCCCGTTCTGTGGCTTCCGCCTTGCTCAGGCCGAGTACCCGGCGCGGCGCCTCGATAATGTTGTCG
>JBFKAF010000233.1:0-5633 GCA_041621735.1 Pseudomonas sp. | reverse complement strand
TTGCTCTCGGCATAGGCGCGGCCAAGGGAGAGATTGTCGTTGCCGCAAGTCAGGTAGACCAGGTCGTCATTGGCGCGGTGTAGGACCTGCATGCCGAGAATATCGACGTAAAAGCGTTCGCAGGCCTCCAGGTTCGGTACCAGCAGGGCGAGGTGGCGTAGGCCGTTGAGGCGGCTGGGGCGTTCGAGCATTTATCTGCACTCCAATTTGTATACAATTCGCGTTGAATATAAGACAAAAAGGAACGCCCTGTGTACTGCTTGCTACTCAAGACTCAACTCAAGCCCGGCAGCTTCGATGCTTTCAGCGAGGCGATGGCCATCAATGCGACGGCTTCGGTGCGCGACGAGCCGGGTTGTGTGACCTTCGATGTGCTACGCGATCGCAGTGATCCCGACCTCGTCTGGCTGTACGAGCTCTACCGCGACGAAGCCGCGTTCGAGGCGCATACCCAGACGGCGCACTTCCTCGCCAGCCGACCGTTGGTCAATCCGCTGATTGTCAGCCAGCAGGTGATAGAGGCAGATGTGCTGGCGCTCAATCCGCGGCGTCGCTGACGGCGAGGCAACAGCGGCCTTGTCGTGCTTTAGCGCCGGTTGCCGCTACGCAAGTGCGCCTGCTAGCTGGCCGCGACTACTTCCAGCACCCGAATCTGACCTGGCCGTGGGTAGTGCCAGCGCACATCGACATCCCACAGGCGTGCCCCGTAACGGCGCTCGGGCAGAGGCTGCTGGTAAGCCGGGCGCGGGTCCTGCGCCAGGCACTGCTCGATCAGCTCGCACAACGGTTCGTCCAGGCGCAGGCCATGCTGCTGTGCCTGTTGCCACGCGGCCTCCGGCCATTCGACCTCGATCAGGCTGGGGGCGCTGTCGGCAATGCGGTTGTAGGCATCGGATACGCTGTCGGCATAGGGCACATAGGGTTTGATGTCGAGCACGGGGGTGCCATCGAGCAGGTCGATGCCGGACAGCCAGAGTTTGCCCGCTTCGACCCTGTCGAGTTTGACCACCGACTGACCGATGCCGTTCGGCCTATGGGTGGCGCGGCTGGCAAACACGCCGACCGATTGATTGCCGCCCAGGCGCGGTGGGCGCACTTTCAGCCGCGGCTTGTCTTCCAGGGTCTGGTGAAAGAGGAACAGCAACCAGACATGACTGACCTGCTCCAGGCCCTGTACCGCGTCGCCTTGGTCGAAGGGCGCCAGCAGCTCCAATACCCCGCGCGCCGCCGGTGCCAGCTGCGGTTGGCGAGGAATGGCGAATTTCTCCTTGAAGCAGGAACGGACGAAGCCGATGGGCGAGACGGAGTAGGGCATGGGGAAGCGGCCAGCGGTGACAGGAGTGCCATCTTACCCGTAACCCGAGGTGCCTTTAAGGGCGGCTAGTTCAGCAACAGGGCGAATCCCCAGGCGATCAGCAGCGCTCCGGCGAGACGGCTGAGCCAGAGGCCGTGTGGCAGGATTTTCTCCAGCAATACATAGGCGCCGATCAACGCCACCCACAGCAGATTCATCACCCCGCCGACGAACAGCAGGCCCATCAGCGCCCAGCAACAGCCCAGGCAATAGAGGCCGTGGCGCAGGCCCATGCGCCAGCCGCCTGCGACGCCTGGGCGCCAGTGGCCCATGAGGAACTGCACCGGGCCACGGCAGTGCGCCAGGCATGCCGCTTTACCCGGCAGCCACTGATAAACCCCAGCCGCCAGCAGCAGACCGGCACCCAGCCAGTGGCTTTGGCTGCGCATCGCCGGGCTGAGCAGGGCGAGTTGATCCAGCCCCCACTGCAAAGCGGTGGCGATCAGGCTGAAGCCGCCCCAGATCACTAGATAGGCCAGGCAGAACAGCAGCAGGGCGAGGTGGCGCTGCGCGTTCGCCGGGCGTTTATGCAGTATCTGCTGGTAGAGCAGGATCATCGGCAGGGCGCTGGGTAGCATCATGCCGATCATCATCACTCCCCACATCGCCAGCATCAGCAACGCATCGGCGAAGTGCCAGGGCATCGGCATGCCGGCCATCGCCATATCCGCCATGCCGCCCGGCGCGGCCATTGCGACGGCCATCCGCTGCAGCACCAGCCATGCAAGGCCCGTCAGGGTCAGCAGGCAAAGCAGCACTGGCCACTGCTCCCTGTGCAGGGGCCAGTGTGGCAGGCGCTCGGCGAGCCGCTCGGAGCCGTCAAGCAGGCTCAGCGCACCACCCCTTGACCGGTGAAGTGCAGCCGGGCGAAGTGGCCATGACTGCCCTGTGAGCTGATCTTGATTGCGCCCTGGGTCTGGAAGCTGCCACTGGCCATTTGCGCCTCGGTGAACTCGAAGCCCTTGGGCAGGGTCAGTCGCGCCTCCTGTTGTTCGCCAGTGATCGGGTTACGGATCGGTTCGCCAGTCACCTCGAGTTCGCCGGGTATTCGCGTATGTGCCACGCGCTGATCGACATCCACCGAGAACTCGATGGGCACGAACTGCGGTTCGTGCATCTCGCTGATGGTGCTGGCGAATACCGAGAACACGGTAGTGCCGGGCTCGGTGTCCTCGCCGGCGAGGATGCGCAGCAACGCTTCACGTTGCTCCGGGGTGGCCTTGTCCTCGATGAACAGCTGGCAGCGACCGTTGCCTTCGTGGATGGCGCGCGGCCAGGCAAATACCCCGACCCAGCACAGGCCGTGCAGATTTGTCTGGTTGTAATGGCCGTGCTCGATCCGCATGGACACCACGGCTTCGCAGTTGCCGTGGCTGGGCAGGGCGCTGAATTGACACGGACAGCCCCAGTTGCAGTTGCAGGTAGCAAACTCGACGCCCTGCATGCGCCAGTCAGCCATGCTCATGGCCTGCCTCCTTGCCGTCGGTGCGGCGTGAGGTGCGATTGCCCCAATCAATAAGGTTAGCAAGGCCGCAGGCGACGGTTAGCACGCCTGACCAGCGGCCAGCCGAGCTGCTGGCTCAAGGCCTGAGGCTCATTTTCGGCCTGGGTGGAGAGGGTCTCAGAGGCTGAAACCACCGTCGATCGGGACTATCACTCCGGTCATGTAGGCGCCTGCGGTGCTCGCCAGGCTGATCGCCAGGGCGGCCATCTCTTCTTCGCGGCCCCAGCGCTTCATCGGTATCAGCGCACTGTCTTCGGCCATGGCGGTTGCGTCCTCGGCGATGTGCCGGGTCATCTTGCTCGGGAAGCGGCCAGGGGCGATCACGTTGACGTTGATGTGCTGCTCGACCAGCTCGCGGGCGAGCATGCGCGACAGTTGATGCAGCGCGGCCTTGCTCGGTCCGTAGGCGTAGGCCTCTTCACCGTGCGCAGTGATGCCGGCCACCGAGCCGATATTGATTACTCGCGCCGGGTTGGCGGCCGAGCCGGCCTTGCGCAACAGCGGCAGCAATTGCTGAATGCAGCTGAACACCGAGGTGACGTTGAGCTGCATGACCTTTTCCCAGCCTTTGACCGGGTAGCTTTCCAGCGGTGCCCCCCAGGTAGTGCCGGCATTGTTGACCAGAATATCCAGCTGGTCGATCTCACCGGCAAGCTGCGTGGCCAGTGCCTGCACGCCTTCCTCATGGGCCAGGTTGGCGGCTATGCCGTGGCAGCTGCCGAAGGCCGACAGTTCCTCGGCGGTTTGCGCGCAGGCCTCGCCATCGCGAGCGCAGACATACACCTTGGCGCCGGCTTCGACAAAGGCCTTGGCGATCATCTTGCCGATACCACGGGTGCCACCGGTAACCAGGGCGGTGCGGCCTTGCAGGGAGAAGTAAGGGTGCATGGCGAGTCCTTGTGGGAGGGAATGCCACTACCCTAAGTGCGCGAGCGCAATACGGGAGCCACTATTGCGCTTGGGAATGCAGCGCCATGCAGCGCTGCGCGGTCAGTTCGCTAAGGCTCAGGCGCGCACACGCAGGGTCAGGCCTTTGAGGAAGTTGCGCAGGAACTGGTCGCCACAGGGACGGTAGTTGTTGTGGCCGAATTTGCGAAATAGCGCGCTCATCTCCGGCTTGGACACCGGGAAGTCGACGCTCTGCATGATCGCATGCATGTCGTCTTCCTTGAGTTCGAAGGCCACCCGCAGCTTCTTCAGCACCATGTTGTTGGTGACCGGAAGTTCCAGCGGCAGAGCGGGGCGGCTGTCATCCTTGCCACGCTTGAAGATCACCAGGCCATCGAGAAAGTGCGCCATCAGTTCATCCGGACACTCCTGGTAGCCCTCTTCCTCGTCCTTCTTCAGCAGCGCGCTGACTTCGGTTTCGCCGGTCGGGCGACCAGTCAGCTCGACGATTTCGGCCACTTGCGCATCGCTGATATCGAGCAGGTAGCGCAGGCTGCGCAGTACATCGTTATTGATCATGAGATTGTCCTGAAAACGTAGTGGGCAGCCGGGACTCGGCCTGGCTGCCAGGTAGATGCGGGAAAGGGCGCTTAGAAACGCTCTTTAGCGGCCAGATAACGCCACTGGCCAGGCTGTACTTTCGACAGCGGTACACCGCCGACGCGGATGCGCTTGAAGCTCAATACTTTCAGCCCGACTTCATTGCACATGAAGACGATTTGCCCCGGCTGTGGATTCTTCAGGGCGAAGCGCAGGCGGGTTTCGTTCTGCCAGCTGACTTTGCACGGTGGCAGCGCGAAGCCATTGAAGACCAGGCCATGGTTCAGGCGCTTGAGGTCTTTGGCGTTCAGCTGACCGCTGACTTCGACCACATACTCCTGCTCCATTTTGCTCTGGTCGTCACGCAGTTTGCGCTCGATGCGCCAATCCTGGGTCAGTACGTGCAAACCTTCTGCGCCAGCCTGCAATGGGATGCACGGCTTGAGGTTGAGGAAGTGGCCCTTGAGCATGCGCATGCCCGAGCTGTCGTCCGCCCAGTGCGTATCCCGGCCGATGCTTTCGGCAATCCGCTCGGCGCTGTTGTGTCCTGCCGGGATGTGCAGCAGCAAGGTGACGGGTTCGACCGGGGCCGCCACCGCATCGGCATGTAACTCGACGCGCTGCTCCTGCACCTTGAGCTGCGGCTCGTCCACCACAACCCCATCCACCATGACCCAGCCACCTTCGATATACAGCTCGGCCTCACGACGTGAGCAGCCGGTCAGTTCGATCAGGCGTTTGGACAGGCGGATAGGGTCGGTCATGGTGGCGTCATCGGTAAAGTGTTGGCCGTCATTGTAACTGGCCGGGGTGCGCTGACGCGGATAAAAAAACCGCTCCGAGGAGCGGTTTAGTCAGGCGGCTATGTGGCGCTGGTTAAAAACCTGTCGAGCGCAGTAGTTTTTAACCGCCCAGGTAGGCATCACGTACCTTGGGATCATTCAGTAACTCCTGGCCGCTGCCCTGCATGACGATTCGACCGTTCTCCAGCACGTATCCGCGATCGGCCAGCTTCAGCGCCTGGTTGGCGTTCTGCTCGACCAGGAACACCGTGACGCCGTCCTCGCGCAGCTGTTCGATGATGTCGAAGATCTGCTGGATGATGATCGGTGCCAGGCCCAGGGATGGCTCGTCGAGCAGCAGCAGCTTGGGCTTGCTCATCAAGGCGCGGCCGATGGCGAGCATCTGCTGTTCGCCGCCGGACATGGTGCCGGCGCGCTGCTCGAAGCGTTCTTTCAGGCGCGGGAACAGGTGCAGCACCTTGTCCAGTTGGTCCTGAAAGTCGGC
>JBFKAF010000232.1:0-5639 GCA_041621735.1 Pseudomonas sp. | reverse complement strand
GGCTGACCGTCCGGCGGCAAGGGCAAGGTGCCGGCGACTATCCATAACCTGAGGTCACGCGCGGCCTGTTTCAACCAGGGCAAGATCGGTCCGTCACCATGGGCTTCACGACGCCCCAGCGCGGCCAGGTCACGACGGCCCATGGCGGCGAAGTTTTCCGGCAACACCGCCAGTCGCGCGCCGCCCGCAGCCGCCTGTTCCAGCAGGCGACGGGCCTGAGCCAGGTTAGCCAGCACATCGTCCTGACTGACCAGTTGAATCACGGCGAGGCTCATGAATATTCCTCCTCGGGGGCGGCTTGAACCACCAGCTTACAAGGCACGCCCGCCGACTGCATCGCTGCACCAGTCAAAGCAGAGCCCTTAGCGCTGCTTTTCAAAGGGCTTATCGAAGGTGATCTGCGGATTATCCAAGGCGCCCTTGACGTCGTATTGCACGCTGGCAAAACGTGCCACGCGATCGCCCAACAGTTTATCCACCAGGAATAACGCCCCGCCAATCGCCGGCGCACCGACGATCAAGGCGGCCAGCGGCAGGTTGTTGGTCACCGGCAAGGTGACCAACAGCTTGGCATCGATCGACTGATCGACCATGTTCAGGGTGCCGTTCAGCTCCAGATTGCTCGAGGGCCCGGTCAGGGCGATAGGTTTACGGGTGACGAAGACCCCGTCCGTGGCGACCAGCAGTCCCTTGACCCGGTCATAGCTCAGCCCTTTACCGAGCAGGTCGGAAAAGTCCAGGCGTAAGCGGCGACCAATCGAATTGAAGTTGAGCAAGCCGAATATCCGCAGCGCCGAAGCCGAGGTCTGCACCTCGACGAACTGCCCTTTGCGCAAGGACGCATCCATGCTGCCGGAGAAGCGCTTCAGGCTGACCCAGGCCGGCGAGCCCGGCCAGCGTCCATCGACATCCAGACGAAAGCTTTCGCTGGTGGCGGTTGGCGCGAAGCCCCAGGCCAGCAGCACGTCGGTCAGGTCCTTGCCCTGCAGGCGGCCCTTGTACCAGCTGCTGGACGCGCCCGCCGCGCCCTGCCAACCGGCGTTGCCCGTCACCTGCAGGCCCTTCAGATCGAGATTCAGCTCGCTGAACTGCAAGCCACTGGCATTCGGCCGAGCCTTGAACGACCAGGCCCCCAACGGCTCAGCGCCTCGCAGCACCCGACCGATGCGCACATCCAGGGCCGGGACTTGCCGCGGATCGACGCTCGCCAAAGGGTCTGGCCTATCCTCGACCACGACCCCCTTCGTCTCGGCGGCCGGTAGGCGCAGGTACTCGAGGTCGACCGCAATCGGTGCCGCCGCCGCATAAGGTAGCGCAACCCGACCTTTCAACAATTGACTGTCCAGACTCAGGGACCAGGCACTGGATGCACGTTGCAGCTGCACCTGGAGGTTGTCCAGCGTGCTGCCAAAACTGCTGAACCGGGCGATGCTTAAGCGGGCATCCTTGAACAGCTGCTGAGCGTCGTCCCGCGCCATGCTTGCGTAGGGCTTCAATGCCGTCTGCCAGGCGGACCAGTCCAACTCTGACACCTTTCCACGGACGCGCAGGCCTTTACCCGCTGGCAAGCTGGCCAGCCCATCGCCCAGGCGCAACTCACCACGCCCCTCGTTCGGCTGCCCGGGCGGTGCGGCAAACGACAGGCTGGCCAAGTCCGCATACTCCAACCAGTAACGCCGCTCGCTGCCACCCAGGCTCATGCGCCAGTCGGCATAACGCGCCTCATCCGCGCGCTTACCGAAGGGCGCCGGCAACTCGATGGCCAGGCCCTCGAGATTGGAGTCCACCCGCAGCTGACTGTCATCGCCATCCAGGGTCAGACGCAGGCGATAGGGCAAGATACCGGCCAAAGGCAGCGGCTGGCTGACGCCCAACCAGTCAGCCAGGTTGTTCAGCGGTACCTGGCCACGCGCCTCGATCCGGCTGCGCGGATTGCCAGCGGCGCCTTCGGCAACCGCCTTGCCACGCACCGCATGGCCCAGCACCTGGGCGCGAATATCCGGCGCACTCAAGCCGCTGGCGGTGTCGTAGCGAAAAGCGCCGCGCAGCTGGTTCAGCTCCAGTACCGGCGCGCTCAGCCTGAGCTGCGCGCCCTCGGTGGCGAAGTCCACCAATACATCCGGCGCCTGCCCCTTCTGCAGGGGTAGATCGAGCTTGAGCGCGCCGCGCAGCGGCCCCTTGCCCTGCCAGCCGGCGAACGTCTCGGCCGTGCCCATGGGCGCCTCCTGGAGAAGCGTCAAGGCATCGCTCACGCTGCTCTGGATCTCGGCAGTCAGCTGTAGGCGCGGCGCCTGCCCCGACTCGGCATGGGGGACATCGGCGCGAGCGTTACTCACTCGGCTGTTCAGCAAACGCCCCTGACTCACCCGTACCCGGACGCCGCTGTCCTCGATCAACACCTCGCCCTGCGCCTCACGCAACGCGGGCCAGCCCGGCTGGAAGGCCAACTCGGCATCCTTGACGGCGAAGAACAGGCTGAGGCTGCGCGCCGCATCGGCGGCGCCCTTATTCAACGACCCCTGATACTGGAAGTAGCCCTCATCGACCTGGCCCCCATTAATCGAGGCCTTCAGCCAGCGAGTCAGTTCCGCACTCATACCCGGCGCACGGGTCGGCAGGTATTTCTCGGTGTAGCGGGCGTCGCCTTCGCGCAGGCCGACGCGCAGATCCATATAGTCTTCCGCCTCGGCATCGCTCAGCAGGCGGATGAGGAAATCGCCGGCGATCCGGCCCTCCTCGCCAACCACCTGCAAATACGGGCTACGCAGGGTGAACCCCCGCTCATCCAACTGCCAGGTCAGACGCGCATTGGCCTGGTGATACAACCAGGGCTTGGGAAACAAGGTGGTCAGGTGCAGAGAGAAATTTTCCGTGGCAAGGCGCAGCTCACCCTGGCCCAGATCGCCGCTGATGCTGCCTGTCACGTTCTCCACCGCCGGCGACGCGTGGTAAGCGGAAAAGCCGACGCGTTCGAGATTGGCGGTAAACTGCAGGCGTTTTGCGCCCTCCAGCTGCGGCCGGTAATCCAACGTAAGATTGCGCAGGGCCCCGTGCGGTTGCAGGCTGTCGAGCAACTGCATACCACTGTCCGGCAAGGGAGCCAGGCCCTCGATCAAGGGTTGCAAGGGCGCCAGGTCGAGCCGGTCGGCAGTCACCAGCCACTGCTCCTCGACCTCGTGGCTGCCCTGCTGCTGGCTGAGGCTCAGCTGCACCTCGCCCCAGCGCGTATCGCCCTGGCTCAGGGCCAGGTCATCCAGCAACAGCGCGAAGCCCTGCTGGTTACGGGTGAAATAGGCATTGAGCGCCACGTCTTGCAGCTGCACCGCCTCACGCTGGGCATAGGCGGCCGTCACCTGTGGCGCATGCAAGCGACTGACTGCACGCTGCACCGCGCCCTCGGCCCAGGACAGCCAGACTTCGCCCCCGGCCTGCAACTGCTCGAGGCGCCAGGCGCGAGTCAGACTCGGCGGCAACCAACGCGCCCAATCGCTTTGCGGCAGGTTCAGGTACAGCTCGGCGGACGTATCGCGCCAGTCTTCGGCCGACAGGCGCGTGCGCAACTGCAACGCCACGGGCTGGCCATCCGGCAGCAGCAGACGCGCATCCAGGCGCTGACGACTGAAGCCATTGCGCAACGTCAGATTGACGTAGGTGAAGGTTTGCGCCGGATGGTCATGGGCCTCCAGGGTTACCTGGCTGTTGAACAGCGACAGCCGGCTGACCGCTTGCAACTGTGTCAGCGCCTGCTGCAGGTCGACACCACCCGGTTCGCCGCGCTGCGGCAGACCCCTGAGCGTCCAGGCACCCTGCGCGTCTTGCAGCACGCTAAGCTGCAGGCCATCCAGCTCGAGCCTGGCCAACCGCGGCTGGCCAGCCAACAGACTGGCCAGCATATCCGGCACCACGCGGATCTGGTTCAGGCGCAGTGCGCTGGGACCTTCGCCCACCAGGACATCGTGGCCGATCAGGACAGGGGCGAAACCTTGCCAGCGCCCTTCCAGGCGACCGATCTCGAGCGGCATGCCCAAGGCCGCGCGGGCTTTGTCTTCGGCGTCCAGGCGATACTCGGCGACCAACGGCACCAGCTGGCGACCGAGGCTGACATACAGCGCCGCCAGCACCAGGCCCAGTGCACAGAGCCCCAGCCCCCAACGTAGGCCGGTGGCGAACCAGACAAGCAAACGCCCCATTCAGTTCATGCCTCGACGCAGCACGGGCAGGTCACAGCAGGACCACATCGTATTGTTCCTGGGAGTACATGGTCTCGACCTGGAACTTGATGGTACGCCCGATAAAGGCCTCCAGATCGGCGACATTGCCCGACTCTTCATCGAGCAGACGGTCCACCACTTTCTGGTTGGCCAGCACCCGGTAGCCCTCGGCCTGATAGGCACGGGCCTCGCGAAGGATTTCGCGAAAGATGTCATAACAAATGGTTTCCGCCGTCTTCAGCTTGCCGCGACCCTGGCAACAGACACACGGTTCACACAGTATCTGCTCCAGGCTCTCGCGCGTGCGCTTGCGGGTCATCTGCACCAGGCCCAGCTCGGTGATACCGATGATATTGGTCTTGGCGTGGTCGCGCTCCAGTTGCTTTTCCAGGGTGCGCAACACCTGCCGCTGGTGCTCTTCATCTTCCATGTCGATGAAGTCGATGATGATGATGCCGCCGAGGTTGCGCAGACGCAGCTGGCGGGCGATGGCCGTGGCGGCCTCCAGGTTGGTCTTGAAAATGGTTTCCTCGAGGGTGCGATGGCCGACGAAGGCGCCGGTGTTGACGTCGATGGTGGACATCGCCTCGGCGGGGTCGATGATCAGGTAACCGCCAGACTTCAGCGGCACCTTGCGTTCCAGAGCTTTCTGGATCTCGTCCTCGACGCCATACAGATCGAACACCGGCCGCTCGCCGGGGTAATGCTCCAGGCGGTCGGCAATTTCCGGCATCAGTTCGGCGCCAAACTGGGTGATCTTCTGGAAGGTTTCCCGCGAGTCGACACGGATCTTCTCGGTACGCAAGCTGACCAGATCGCGCAGGGTGCGCAAGGCCAGGCTGAGGTCTTCATAGATCACCGAGGGCGCCGGCGCGGCCTGGATCTGTCCGCCGATCTGCTCCCATAGGCGGCGCAGGTAGCGAATATCGATGAGAATCTCCTCGGCGCCGGCACCATCCGCGGCGGTGCGCAGGATGAAGCCGCCGGCCTCCTCGATACCTTCGGCTTCGACGCAGTCGGCGACGACTTGCTTGAGCCGCTCGCGTTCGCCTTCGTCTTCGATCCTCAGCGAGATGCCGACATGGCTGGTGCGTGGCATGTACACCAGGTAGCGCGAGGGAATCGACAGCTGGGTGGTCAGGCGCGCGCCCTTGCTGCCAATCGGATCCTTGGTGACCTGGACCACCAGCGCCTGGCCCTCATGCACCAGGGCGCTGATGCTTTCCACCGCACTGCCCTCACGGCTGGAAATTTCCGAGGCGTGGATAAACGCCGCACGCTCCAGGCCGATATCGACGAACGCCGCTTGCATACCCGGCAGCACACGTACCACTTTGCCTTTATAGATATTGCCGACGATGCCGCGCCGCTGGGTGCGCTCGACATGCACTTCCTGCAGCACGCCGTTTTCCACCACCGCCACGCGCG
>JBFKAF010000231.1:0-5680 GCA_041621735.1 Pseudomonas sp. | reverse complement strand
TGTCAATTGGCCTTGCGCAGTTCGGCGCCGCCGCACAGACACGCAAACCCGGCACATGCGGGGGAAATGTTGCGGCGAACAACCAATCATCTGCGTCGATAACCCGGCATTCTTCAGGCCATTAGCCAACAAATGTGGTCCAGCGCATAGCTAGCCAAATCTTTTCGCTCCGGGTACAGTCGTGCCAACACGACCGGTTCTGACCCGGTGTGACCACAACAAAAATAATGAATGCCCGTAAAGGGCCATGGAGCTGCTCATGTCGAGCCGACTGCTTGCGATGTCCTTGAGCGCCCTGCTCGCCGCTACCCTTCCCGGTTACTGCCTCGCGGCCCAGACGCCCGATGCGTCCAGCAACCTGCTGAAACTGCACCAACTGCGCCTGGCCGCACAGAAGAGCCTGGGCGACTTCTATATGTACAACGGCATGGAAGGCGACCAACGGTATGCACGGATGATCAACGAATCACTGCGCGAAGCCAATGAACACCTGAATGAGCTCAGCGAGATGCCCGGCGAAGGCTCAAAGGCGCTGCACTCACAGCTTGAGCAGCAATGGCAAGGCTATCAAGTAGACCTGAACAACTTGACCAGCGCGTTGAAAAGCCAGGGTTACACCGACCTGCAACCAGTAGCCAATCTGGCCGCTCGCAATCAGCAACTGATGGCCCTGAGCCAGGAGCTGTACAGCAAAATCCAGCAGGAAGACGGTCACAACGTGGCCGCACTCACCCAGCAAAGTCGCGAACAGAGCCTACTGATGCAAGCTATAGCGGTGGACTACGCTTCACGTAGCGCCTCGGTAGGCGCAAGTTTTTTTGGCGGCGGCACCAGTCGCACCATGGAGGAGCTGGTCAGTGAGTTCGCCAGCAAACTGGCGAGTTTGGAGAAAGCCCCGCAAAACACTCCGAAAATCACCCAGACCTTGAGCGGGGTCAACAGTAAATGGCGCTACATCGAAAAGTCGTTGATAAATTACAACGAAAACAGCGTGCCATTTCTGGTGAACAAGTACTCCGACAGCATCATCGAAGGCTTGGAAAGCGTTTCCGCTCAGTATTCGGCCACTCAGCACTGAGCCGATAGCACTAGGCACATGACTTACTCGAAATTTCCGGCCTGCCTGGCCGCCCCTCCAGCCCGGTGCTTGCATCGGGCTTTTCTTTGTCTAGCCATGAACTGTCACTCAGGCTCGTGTCAGCAAAAAGTCCGCCACCTTCTGCAGTGCGCCAGGTTGCGCCCGCTCTCCCCAGTACAGGGCGACCATCTGCGCCGTGGCTTCGACCTTGAACACGTCGGCAGGCAGCTCGGCCAGCTGTTCGGCCAAGGGTGAGTCGCCGCATGGTTCACGCCATTTATTGACCCATTTGCCCGGTTCGGCCTGCCAGTAACACCAACTGTCTTGATGACCACGGCGGCGTACCCGATGATACTGCGCACAGGTACCCGGAGGCTCCTGCTTCAACCAATGCGGCCAGCTCTCGCGTGACAGCTGCATCGCCAGACCCATGCGCCTGGCCTGCAAACGCACATCCATCTGTCCACGCTGATGCCGCGAAGGCACCAGCCAAGACAGCGGACTAAGGACACAGGCCAGAAGCAACAGTGCGATCCACCACGTCATGGCATCATCTCAGGTAAAACCTGTTGTAAGCGTTCAATACAGCCATACTTATCATTACTGGTCATCCTCATAAGGAGTCACCCATGCCCTATCAGCACATTCTGGTCGCTGTCGACCTGACCGAGGAGTGCGACCCGGTCATGCACCGCGCGCAAAAATTGGCCGCCAGTGCGCAGGCCAAGCTCTCCGTGGTGCATATAGTCGAACCCATGGCCATGGCCTTTGGTGGCGACGTGCCGATGGACCTGTCGATGCTGCAGCAGCAACAGTTCGAGCAGGCGCGGGAGAAGCTGGACAGTTTTGCCGGAAAATACCCGGAGCTCGGCAGCGACCAACGCCATCTCGCCTACGGTCAACCCCGTCAGGAAATCCATCGCCTGGCCGAGGAACAAGGCTGCGACCTGATCATCGTCGGCAGCCATGGTCGCCACGGTTTAGCGCTGCTACTCGGCTCTACCGCCAACGACGTACTGCACGGCGCACCTTGCGATGTACTGGCCGTGCGCTTGAAGAAGCCCGAGTAGCCACGCCAGCCGGCGAATGGCGCGACCGGCGTCATTCGCCACCCCCTCAGTCGAGATAATCGCCCGCACTCATCACCAGCGGGCGAATCTTTTGCAGCTGGGTTTCCAGTGAATAGGTCATGCTCGACGACATCGAGAAAAAGGTCAGAAAGGCCTTGAGGTTCGAGTCACCCTTACAGGTATCGTGGATACGCTGCCAGAACGCCTGGTTGACCAATTGCAATTGCTGAAACATGCGCACCAGCCCTTTCAACTCCCAATCCGCATGCCGCCCTTCACGGAAGTTGAAGTACTGCCGCGCCAGGTACAGCGAGACCGCGCGCAGACTGAATTCCTGATTACTGGCAAACGGCAGGTGATTCTGCGCCATCGGCCTGAGCTTGCCCAATACCGGACAGGCGCTGGTCGCCATTATCACTCCGAGCAGGGCTCGCAAGCCCTCCTCCAGGCCAACCTGCTTAGTGTATTCGCGCTCCGGCGTACGCACCCAGACCGTTGCCTTCTTGATGGCCGGCAGCCCCTGAAAGTCCTCGATCACTCGATGCAGGTCAACCGCCGCCGGACAATGGCTGAAGTTCTCCCGACTCAACGGACAATTGCTGCACTGCTGGTTTTCCAGCCGGGTCCAGACCGGCGCAGCTTGCGCCACCGCAAGGTCATAGCCGCGATCCAGCTCAATCAGATAGCTGAACTCATGATTGTCGTCGAGGGTAATGCGGTACTCGATGGGCATTGCTTGCTCCGCCAGACTTCTTCGCGTCCTGTTTAAGGATTATTCGCCGCGTTGTCGCTGTATTTAACCCTCCAATTCGGCCCATCGCTCCAGGAGGTGATCCAGTTCATGTTGCAGGCTTTGCAAGCGCGACAGGGCCTCCGCGGTTGTCTCCGCAGCTTGCTGATAGAACGCGGGATCGCCAATCTGCGCTTGCAAGGCGGCCATCTGCTGCTCTACTGCATCGATTTGTCCGGGAAGCGCTTCCAGCTCGCGTTGCAGCTTGTAACTCAACTTTTTCTTCGCTGCCGGCGCAGCAGGCTCGACCTGAGCCACTGCTGCTGGCGGCTCGACTACCGCCGTGGCCAGCTCGGCCTTGCCTGCCTTGCTTTCACCAACGCCGAGCAAACGCGGCGACCCACCCTGGCGCAGCCAGTCCTGATAACCGCCGACATACTCGCGCACGCGCCCTTCACCTTCGAATACCAGGGTGCTGGTCACCACGTTGTCGAGGAAGGCCCGGTCGTGACTGACCATCAACACGGTGCCTTTAAAGGTCAGCAATACTTCCTCAAGCAGTTCCAGGGTTTCCACATCGAGGTCGTTGGTCGGCTCATCCAGCACCAACAGGTTGGCGGGCTTGCTGAACAGCTTGGCCAGCAGCAGGCGAGCACGCTCACCACCCGACAAGGCTTTGACCGGCGTACGGGCGCGCTGTGGGCTGAACAGGAAGTCGCCCAGGTAGCTCAACACGTGACGGCTCTGGCCGTCGATTTCGATGAAGTCGCGACCTTCGGCGACGTTATCGATTACGGTTTTCTCCAGATCGAGCTGATGGCGCAACTGGTCGAAATAGGCCACCTCGATCCGCGTGCCCTCAACCACTGAGCCGCTGCTCGGCTGCAAGCCACCCAGCATCAGTTTCAACAAGGTGGTCTTGCCGGTGCCATTGGCGCCGAGCAGACCAATACGATCCTGGCGTTGCAGGACCATGGAAAAATCCTTGACCAGGAACGGGCCGTCCGGATGCGCGAAGCTGACGTTTTCCAGCACCATCACCTGCTTGCCGGACTTGTCGGCAGTATCCAGCTGAATCGAGGCTTTGCCGGTTCGCTCACGCCGCTCGCTGCGCTCGACCCGCAGGGCCTTCAAGGCACGCACCCGACCCTCGTTGCGGGTACGCCGCGCCTTGATGCCCTGGCGAATCCACACTTCCTCCTGGGCCAGGCGCTTGTCGAACAAGGCATTGGCCACTTCTTCGGCGGCCAGCGTGGCCTCCTTGTGCACCAGGAAGCTGGCGTAATCACCGTTCCAGTCGATCAGGCCGCCACGATCCAGTTCGAGGATACGCGTGGCCAGGTTCTGCAGGAATGAACGGTCGTGAGTGATGAACAGCACCGCGCCCTGGAAATCCATCAAGGCCTCTTCCAGCCAGGCAATCGCGCCGATGTCCAGGTGGTTGGTCGGTTCATCGAGCAGCAACAGATCCGGCTCGGAGACCAAGGCCTGGGCCAGCAGCACGCGGCGGCGCCAGCCACCGGACAACTCGGCCAGGGTTTTATCGGCCGGCAACTGCAAGCGGCTCAGGGTGCTGTCGACCAGCTGCTGCAGGCGCCAGCCGTCGCGCGCTTCGAGGTCCTGCTGGACATGCATCAGCTTGTCCAGGTCGGCATCGCTGTGGATGTTCTGGGCCAGGTGATGATATTCGGCGAGCAGTGCACCGACGCCCTCCAAGCCCTCGGCCACCACGTCGAACACGGTGCGGCCGTCGGCCACCGGCAGCTCCTGGGGCAGCTCGCCGATCTTCAGTCCCGGGGCACGCCAGACGGCGCCATCGTCGGGCTTCTGGTCACCCTTGACCAGCTTCAACATGCTGGACTTACCCGTGCCGTTGCGGCCGATGATGCACACCCGCTCGCCACGGGCGATCTGCCAGGACACCTTATCCAGCAGCGGCATGGCGCCGTACGCCAGGGAAACATCGGTGAACTTAAGCAGGGTCATGGCACGCCTCAACAATACGGCGAGTGATAAATTCCTGGGCAAGGCTGGCAAACGCAGGGTTCGAAAACTCAAGCCCTGCACAGGCTCGATCTTGCCGGTATCCATCACCGCAAAAATCTACTTGTCGGCGCCTTAAGGCGTCGACAAAAACTGGGCGCGCATTCTAACCGAGAAGCGCCCCCGGTATTACCGGCATTTTTCTTCGACGCCGGAAGTCGGTCGCCGACTTTCGCCGCCCCCAGGCAAAAGGCTAAGCTAGTCGTATCTTGCGTCGGCTAAGCCGCCGCTCAGCCTCGCGTCTAATCCGGAAGTGTCATGTGCGCTCGTCTGCTTAGCCTGTTTTCCTGCTTACTTCTCTCCGCTGCCACGCTCTCAACGGCTCAGGCCGTCAGCTTGTCTCAGCAACGGCAATACTACGACGAAGCCAAAAGCGCGCTGGCCAAAGGTAACAGCGCACCTTATCGGCGCTACGCCAACGCCTTGCGTGATTACCCGCTGGAGCCGCACCTGGCGTATGACGAGCTGACCGCGCGTCTGAAATTTGCATCCAATGACGAAATCGAGAAGTTCCTCGCCGAACATGGCGATCTGCCACAAGCCAGCTGGATGAAACTGCGCTGGTTGCGCTGGTTGGCCGAACGCGGCGAATGGCAGACCTTCGCCAATTACTACGACCCGACGCTGAATTTCACCGAACTGGATTGCCTGTATGGGCAATATCAACTGGGCCACGGTTTTACCGCAGAAGGTTACGCCACCGCGGAAAAGCTCTGGTTAGTCGGCAAATCCCAACCAGAAGCCTGCGATCGCTTGTTT
>JBFKAF010000230.1:0-5686 GCA_041621735.1 Pseudomonas sp. | reverse complement strand
CGGCTTCGCCGCCCAGCGCCTGGCGTACCAGGCCAACCCCATGCCCTCGGCCGAACAGCGCATTGCATGGCTCAAGGCCCTGCGCGAGCTGCTGACCCAGGAGCAGAGCGCCCTGGTCCAGGCGATCTCCGACGACTTCAGCAACCGCTCCGCCGATGAAACCCTGCTCGCCGAGCTGATGCCCAGCCTGCATGGCATCCACTACGCCAGTAAACGCATCAGGCGCTGGATGAAACCCTCGCGGCGCAGTGTCGGCCTGCAGTTCATGCCGGCCTCGGCCAAGGTGATCTACCAGCCGCTCGGCGTGGTCGGGGTCATAGTGCCGTGGAACTACCCGCTGTTTCTGGCCATAGGCCCGCTGGTCGGCGCGCTGGCGGCCGGTAACCGGGTGATGATCAAGATGAGCGAGTCGACCCCGGCCACCTCGCAACTGGTCAAGGAGCTGCTGGCCAAGGTGTTCCCCGAAGACCTGGTCTGCGTCGTGCTCGGCGAGGCGGAGGTCGGCATGGCCTTCTCCAAGCTGCCGTTCGACCACCTGCTGTTCACCGGCGCCACCAGCATCGGCAAACACGTGATGCGCGCCGCCGCCGACAACCTGACCCCGGTGACCCTGGAGCTGGGCGGCAAGTCGCCAGCCATAGTCGCCGCCGACGTGCCGCTGGCGGACGCCGCCGAGCGCATCGCCTTCGGCAAGACCATGAACGCCGGACAGACCTGTGTGGCCCCCGATTACGTGCTGGTGCCCAAGGATCGCGTGGAGGGCTTCGTCGAGGCCTACCGCGCCGCGGTGCAGGGCTTCTATCCTAAGCTCGCGGACAATCCGGATTACACCGCGATCATCAACCAGCGGCAGCAACAGCGGCTCAACGGCTACCTCAGCGATGCCCAGAGCAAGGGCGCCACGTTGATCCCGCTGTTCCCCGAAGCCCAGGGCCGGCGCATGCCGCACAGCCTGCTGCTGAACGTCAACGACGAGATGAAGGTGATGCAGGACGAAATCTTCGGCCCGCTGTTACCGGTGATCCCCTACGAGGGACTGGACCAGGCCTTCGCCTACGTCAACCAGCGCGCCCGACCGCTGGCGCTGTACTTCTTCGGCTACGACAAGCGCGAGCAGCAGCGCGTGCTGGATGAAACCCACTCCGGCGGCGTGTGCCTGAACGACACCCTGCTGCATGTGGCGCAGGACGACATGCCGTTCGGCGGCATCGGCCCGTCCGGCATGGGCCATTACCATGGCCACGAGGGTTTCCTGACCTTCAGCAAGGCCAAGGGCGTCTTCATCAAGCAGCGCTTCAACGCCGCCAAGCTGATTTATCCCCCCTACGGCAAGGCGCTGCAGAAGCTGGTGTACAAGCTGTTCGTACGCTAACGGCCCGACCCTCACGTAGGCTGGGTAGAGCGCAGCGAAACCCAGCAGGACCAGCCACCCCAGCCGGGTTTCGACAAAGAACGCCGCTACCCGGCCTGCACAGCTTGCGTTGGTGATAACAACAATGATCGACACCTCTGCTGAACGCTCGGGCCTGTCCCGGCGCAACCTGCTCAAGATCGGCCTGCTGGGTTCGGCCCTGCTGACCACGGCCGGGCTGACTGCGACGCTCAGCGGCTGCTCGGCAAGCACCCCGCAGGCGGGTTTCGCGGTGATCCGCGAGTCCGACCTGGCATTCCTCCAGGCCCTGATCCCGGTCATGCTGGAGGGCGCGGTACCCGCAGACCACATGCCGCAGGCAGTCGCAGGCACCCTCGAGAGCCTGGACTACAACCTCAACCACCTGTCGCCGGAAATGCTCAAACTCACGGTCCAGCTGTTCGATGTGCTGGCCCTGCCGATCACCCGCGGCCCGCTGACCGGTGTCTGGGGCAGCTGGAACAACGCCTCGGCGGATCAGGTGCGTGAGTTTCTCAGTCGTTGGCAGAACAGCGCCATCGGCCTGCTGAAGATGGGCCACGCCTCGCTGCTGCAACTGGTGATGATGAGCTGGTACGGCCGCCCCGAGTCCTGGGCGCACTGCGGCTATCCCGGCCCGCCTACAGTCTGACGGCTGACTGCGCGTCGGCCAGGCGTTGTTGCAGATGCGCTCGGACTGCTCATTTACAGCTCGTAAACTCCGCGCCCTCGCGCATCTGCGCCTAGCCTGGCTCTAGCTCGCTCAGCCTTGTATGCAGCGCAATCAGTAAGAAAGAGAGCCTTAAATGCCTGTACCAGATAGTTTTAAAGAGGGCCTGGCCCGTGGCTGGAAAACCTACAACGGCTCGCGCCTGGAACACGACCTGACCCTGGAGGCGGATATCGCCATCATCGGCAGCGGCGCCGGCGGCGGCACCAGTGCGGAAATCCTCAGCGCCGCCGGGTTCAAGGTGCTGCTGATCGAGGAGGGCCCGCTGAAGACCAGCAGCGACTTCAAGATGCAGGAAGCCGAGGCCTACCCGCAGCTGTACCAGGAAGGCATCGGCCGCATGAGCAAGGACGGCGCCATCACCATCATGCAGGGCCGCGCCGTCGGCGGCACCACGCTGATCAACTGGACCTCGAGCTTCCGCACGCCGGAGCCGACCCTGCAGCACTGGGCCAGCGAACATGGCGTCAAGGGCCACGGCGTCGAGGACATGGCGCCCTGGTTCGCCCGGATGGAACAACGCCTGGGCGTCGCGCCCTGGGCCATGCCGCCGAATGCCAACAACGATGTGATCCGCGCCGGCTGCGAAAAGCTCGGCTACAGTTGGAAGGTCATCCCGCGCAACGTACGCGGCTGCTGGAACCTCGGTTACTGCGGCATGGGCTGCCCGACCAATGCCAAGCAGTCGATGCTGGTCACCACCATCCCCGCGACCCTGGAGAAAGGCGGCGAACTGCTCTACCTGGCACGCGCCGAACGCCTGCTGCTGGACGGCGAACGGGTCAGCGGCATCGAATGCCTGGGTCTGGACGAACGCAGCGTGGCGCCCAATGGGCGCACCATCAGGGTCAAGGCCAGGCACTACATCCTCGCCGGCGGCGGCATCAATACCCCGGGCATTCTGCTGCGCTCGGACGCCCCCGACCCACACAAACGCACGGGTAAACGCACCTTCCTGCACCTGGTGAATTTCTCCGCCGCGCAATTCGAGCAGGTGATCAACCCCTTCTACGGTGCGCCCCAGTCGATCTACTCCGACCATTTTCAATGGGATGACGGCACCACCGGGCGCATGTCCTACAAGCTCGAAGTACCACCGCTGCAACCGGCGTTGACCGCCACCCTGCTCGGCCGTTTCGGCGTCGACAATGCCCTGCGCATGGAGCAACTGCCGCACACCAATGCCATGCTCGCCCTGTTACGCGACGGTTTCCACCCGGACAGCGCCGAAGGCCGGGTCGAGCTGCGTGGCGACGGCAGCCCGGTGCTCGACTACCAGATGACCGACTACACCTGGGACGGCGTGCGCCGGGCCTTCCACAGCATGGCCGAGGTGCAGTTCGCCGCCGGCGCCAAGAGCGTGCTGCCCCTGCATGCCGATGCGGGCTACGTGAAGACCCTCGCCGAGGCGCGCAGGCTGATCGACGACCTGCCCTTGGAGCTGTACCGCACCCGCCTGGGCAGCGCCCATGTGATGGGTGGCTGCGCCATGGGCGAAGACCCGCGCCAGGCGGTCGCCGACAGCCTCGGCCGCCACCACCGGCTGGAGAACCTGTCGATCCATGACGGCTCGCTGTTCCCCACCAGCATCGGCGCCAACCCGCAACTGTCGGTCTATGCCCTCATCGCGCAGCTGAGCAGCCTGCTGGCCGAGCGCCTGGGCACGGCATGACCCAATGAACCGCTCGATGCTCGGCAAACTCATTTCAGCACTGCTGGTCATCGCCGGCCTCATTCACCTGCTGCCGGTCACCGGCGTGCTCGGCGCCGAGCGGCTGGCCGCGCTCTACGGCTTAGCCGTTGAGGAACCCAACCTGCTGATCCTGCTGCGCAGCCGCGCCGTGCTGTTCGGCCTGCTCGGCGCCCTATTGATCCATGCGGCCTGGCGCCCGGCGCTGCAGCCCATCGCCCTGTTCGGCGGTCTGGTCAGCGTGCTGGCCTTCCTCTTTCTGGCGTACAGCAGCCCCGGCTACAACGACGCCCTGCGCCGGGTGGTGATCGCCGACTGGCTGGCCTTGGCGTGCCTGCTGAGCGCCCTGGCGCTGTATTTGATCGCCCGCGGCAAAGCCTGAGCCAATTACCTCGACTTGGCCGCCGCGGGCTGCTGCGCTACCATCCGACTCCCAAACGGACCCCCGCCAGGACGTCACGATGAATCGAGTGTTATACCCAGGCACCTTCGACCCCATCACCAAGGGGCATGGAGACCTAGTCGAGCGCGCCTCGCGCCTGTTCGACCAAGTGATCATCGCGGTCGCCGCCAGCCCGAAGAAAAACCCGCTGTTCTCCCTCGATCAACGCGTGGAGCTGGCTCGCGAGGTCACCAAGCACCTGCCCAATGTCCAAGTGGTAGGTTTTGCCAGCCTGTTGGCGCACTTTGCCAAAGAACAGCAGGCCAATATCTTCCTCCGTGGTCTGCGCGCAGTGTCGGACTTCGAGTACGAATTCCAGCTGGCCAACATGAACCGTCAACTGGCCCCGGAAGTGGAGAGCCTGTTCCTCACTCCGTCGGAAAAATACTCTTATATTTCCTCCACCCTGGTACGTGAAATTGCCGCCCTGGGTGGTGATATCTCCAAATTCGTCCACCCGGCGGTGGCCGACGCGCTGAGCGAACGTTTCAAGCGCTAACAGACCGCTGTGTGCAGCCCTAACAGGCCGTTGAAAAAGGTAACGAGCGAAGACTAGACAAGGCGAAGTCAGGCGAAAAAGCGCAGTTTACGAGCTGTAAATGAGCATTTTGAGCCTGACTTCAACGCCGTATAGTCGAGCGCAGTAGTTTTTCAACGGCCTGCTAACCCTTGTCGACCGGGGTACGGCTGCACATGGCGCCTGCTCGGACAATCCGGCACAATTCGCTCAACTGCCCATTGTTAGTTAAGAATGTCGCGGCCTCAGGCCACGGCAGGAGCGTTCCCCCATGTCCCTGATCATCACCGACGACTGCATCAACTGCGACGTCTGCGAGCCCGAATGCCCCAACGGCGCCATCTCCCAAGGGGAAGAGATCTATGTGATCGACCCCAACCTGTGCACCGAGTGCGTCGGCCACTACGACGAACCCCAGTGCCAGCAGGTCTGCCCGGTGGACTGCATCCCGCTCGACGAGAACCACGTCGAGAGCAAGGATGAGTTGATGGAGAAGTACCTGATCATCACCGGCAAGGCCTGACAGGCCGGTGAATAACGACTGCGTTCGCGCCGCCATTCAACGGTCCGTGAAACCATGCGCCGCCTGATCCGCGGCCTGGCCCACTGGCGCGCCCTCGCCGGCGCGCTGGCTGTGCTGCTCGCCCTCGGTCTGCACGCGGCCGAACAACCCGGCCGCGCCGCCATCGCCAGCGCCCACCCCGCCGCCACCGTCGCCGGTTTGGAAACCCTGGCGATGGGGGGCAATGCCTTCGATGCGGCGGTGGCCATCAGCGCCGCGCTGGCGGTGGTTGAACCCTACAGTTCGGGTCTCGGCGGCGGCGGTTTCTTTCTCCTGCGCGAAGCGGGCGAGCGGCCGAGCTACCGCTTTATCGATGCCCGCGAACGGGCGCCACTGGCCGCCCATGCCGACCTGT
>JBFKAF010000229.1:0-5744 GCA_041621735.1 Pseudomonas sp. | reverse complement strand
TCGTCGACATCCGACTGGAAACCGGCATCGAGCATCTCGCGAATCGGCTCGATCATCGAATACGGCATGGTGATATGCAGGTCGCCGCCGCCACCGTCCAGCTCGATGTGGAAGGTCGAAACGACGATCACCTCGCTGGGGCTGACGATGTTGGCCAGCGCCGGGTTGACTTCCGAGTTGACGTACTCGAAGTTGATGTCCATGACCGCATGCCAGGCCTCTTTCAGATCGATAAAGGCCTGATCCAGCACCATGCGCACCACGCGCAATTCGGTCGGGGTGAACTCCCGGCCTTCGATCTTGGCGTGCCGGCCGTCACCGCCGAAGAAGTTATCGACCAGTTTGAAGACCAGGCGGGCATCGAGGATGAACAGACCGGTGCCGCGCAACGGTTTCATCTTCACCAGATTGAGACTGGTCGGCACGTACAAGGAGTGCACATACTCGCCAAACTTCATCACCTGCACCCCGCCCACCGCGACATCCGCCGAACGGCGCAGCAGGTTGAACATGCTGATGCGGGTGTAACGGGCAAAGCGTTCATTGATCATCTCCAGGGTCGGCATGCGTCCGCGGACGATGCGATCCTGACTGGTCAGATCATATTGCTTGACGCTACCCGGCTCCGCGGCGTCCTCGGTCTCGACCGCCCCGTCATCGACGCCATGCAGCAGCGCATCGATTTCATCCTGGGAAAGCAGGTCTTGCACAGACATGGCGGGCTCCCGGCTACTGCAATACTAAATTGGTGAATAGCACTTGTTCGACGGCCAGTTTGCCCGTCTCTTTCTGCGCCAGTTCCTGCACGCTGGCCGTGGCCTGCTGACGCAGCATTTCCTTGCCCACCGGCGTGATCAAGGCTTCGAAATCCTGATTGGAGAACAGCATCACCAAGCGGTTGCGCAGAACCGGCATATGCACCTTGAGCGCGTCCAACGCCGCCTGGTCCCGGGTCATCAAGGCAACACTGACCTGCATATAACGCGGGCGGCCCTTGTAGGTGAAGTTGACCACAAAGGCCGGCATCAGCTCTTCGTAAATCGCCGTGTGATTCACCGGCGCACCGCTATCGGCACTATGTTCGGCGCCGGCTTGCGCCTTGGCGGCATCAGGCGCCGAATCTTTTCCGAGAAAGAACCAGGTGCCACCAATCGACAAGCCCACCGCCAGCAGCAGAGCTACAACGATCAAGATGATCAATTTCATTTTGCCCGCTGGTTTTGCCTCGGCGCTGTCCGAGTCTTCCGCTGCTTCGTTCTTAGCCATGCCAAAAATCCGTCACTGATCGGAGTTCTATCCGCTTTCAAAGGGTTAGGAGCAAGTGTTATGCCAGCTTGTAATCAGCTGGCCCACAGTGATTTCCTGGTTACCCAGTAGAGGCTCTCGCGAACCTTAACCAGTCACTGCGAGCAGTGACGAAGACCAGCACTTCAGCTCGCTACAGTCACCGCCTACCGCCACCGCATGGCGCACGGTCAAACGTGCAGAACGTCCAGAGGGGCTGCGGATATACCAGCCCCGTCAGCCGCTGTCACCCTGAAACAAATTCGCCCGGCTCCCATGCGGGAGTCGGGCGAGGCGCAGTTTAGATCAGTGGGGCGCTCGACTACAGCGCCACAAGCACTAACAGTGCCGTTGAAAAATGTAGGCGAGCCAGGCAAGACAAGGCAAAACGGCCGAGGAAGCGGAGTTTACTGGCTGTAAATGAGCATTCCGAGGCCGTTTTTAACGCAGTATTGCCAACGCAGGTAGTTTTTCAACGGCCTGCTAAAGCAGCAGGTTACGCGTAGTAGTCGACCATGCCGCGGCCACTATGCAGCGAATTGCTTCTCGGCTCGGCGGGACTCAGCGCAAGCTCGTCATCCCCCATCCCCAACGATTCACCGCCACCTCCGTCACGCCCCCTGCCGTCACCCTCCTGACCTTGCCAGCCGCGATTCGACGACTGATCGGAAACATTCACATCGAGCAGGTTCATGCCTTGCTGAGTAAACAGTTCGCGCAAGCGCTGCATCTGCCCTTCCAACGCCTCGCGCACACCCGCATGGGGGCTGGCGAAGGTGACCTGCGCCTGCTCCTGATTCAGGCTGATTCGCACTTCCATGCGTCCCAGCTCAGCCGGGTCGAGCTGAATCTCGGCGGACTGCAGGTTCTGACTGGACAGCCACATCACCCGGTCAACCACGGCCTCACTCCAACCCGCCTGCTGCATCGCCACTGGCTGGCCCGGAATCACTGCGGCCCGTGATGCCGGCGCGGTTGACTGAGCAACCGCCTGACTCAGCGCACTGAGCTTGCTGACGAAATTCTCCGGCCGCGAATCGGCTGCACTTTCCTTGAGGGCTTCCAGGCCTTCAGCCGTCAGCTCAATCAGTGGCACATCGCCCCCTTCAGCGGACTCACGCTGTGACTGCTGCGCCCCCATGGCGGCCATTGCGCTGGAAAAATTCTGCGCTGGATTGAGCGCTGCCTGCTGAGCCATGGCCTCCGGGGCCTTCGCGGCGCTCTGCTCAGCCGCAATGGCCTGGGCCTTGCCACCCAGCTCCAGAGCCATGCGCACTCCCGGCAGCTGATTCAGCGCCTCCAACTCGGGATCGACGCTCGCCTCGGTCATGCTCGCCGGCCCCGAGCTGATCAAACTGACCGACGACAGCAGCGGCACCTCACCGGTTTCGTCCACAACTGGCTCCGCTATTTCGGCATTGAGCGCGGGCTGGCCAGCCATCCCCATCAGCAGCAGTTCGTCGAGCGCTGGATCGTTCGGCAAAGACTTGCCGCTATCGGCAAGCCCCGGCTGTTCGGCGGCAGCGACGCTCTGCGGATCTGCGGACGCTTCAGCGTCTGGCGCTTCGGACGTCGATTCGCGAGCGGACTTAGCGGGCGCGTCACTGCGCGCCGCGGCGCTTGCCTGACGCTCCTTGGCATATACCTGAGCAAAACTGGAAGCCTCGCTCTTGCTAGGTTCTGGCGCTTTCGCCGGTGCTTTGCCTGCGGAGTTTTTCGGTTTTATATCGGGTGCTGACTTGAGCAGCACATCGGGGGCAACGGACATGGGTACTCTCCGCTCGGGGATGGTTCGTGAGAAGAGATTAGCAATAGACGGGCCAGCTCTTAAAAAACCTCAGGCCAGGTAACGGCCCGCCGCTGATTGCCAGCGATACGACCCCAGCCCGCCTGCCCCGCCACCGCTATACGCGATAACGCTGGAGCTCGGACTTACACAAAATACGCACGATGGCGAACTCACGCTCGATCTGCTCAAGCAACCCTGGCACATCGTCCAGCATCTGGCGCTGACCGGCCTCTTCCAGTTCCTTGCACAAACCCGCCAACAGGGGCGCCCCCATATTGCTGCAGCTGCCCTTGAAGCTATGCGCAGCCAAACGCAGCCCCTGCGCATCCGCCGCCGAATCGGCGTGCCGCAACAGACGCAGACGCTCTTCGGAGTCCGCCAGAAAGGTATCCAGCAACACCACGTACTCGTCGCCCATGATGTCCTGCAACACAGCCAACACAGCATTGTCGAGATGGATATCGGCCACCCGTTCACCCCCGATCAAAAAGCGCTCAATTATGCCCACCCGACCATGAGAACTCCACGCTGACCCCTTTGCCGTCGGCAGGCCAGGTACAGCGCTCGCTGAGCTGACGAACCAGGGACAGGCCGCGTCCGCACAGGCTACCGACACCCATCTGTCGCTGCAGAATCGCCTGCCCGTCGAAACCCTGACCACTGTCTTCGATTCGCATGATCAGCCGCCCGCCAGTTGATTCGGGGACGATCTGCAGGTGAAAGCGCACATGGCCCTCGCTCAGGTTGGCCAGGCGCTCATGACGCAACCGATAATACTCGGCAAACCCCTCGGCATCCGACTTCAATGCCGAGTCCAAGCCCAGCACACCGTGCTCCAAGGCATTCGAATAGAGCTCCGCAAGGACACTGAAGAGCACACCCGCTTGCGGGCGCAACCCCTGAACCTCGAGCAGCAACTGCAGCAGGAAGGGCAACGGATTGAAACACCGCAAGGTCTCGCCGCGAAACTCGAAACTCGCCGACCAGTCCAGCGGGCTGTTCTGCCCACTGTCGGCGAAAACCAAAGGGGGACGGTTCGGGGTGCCCTCCTCGAGCAGGCTGACCTCGACCAAGCTGACGTCGTCATGCACCTCGCCTCGAAAACGCGTCAACGCCTGCTGGATTTCCACGAACAAGCGGGCTGGCTCACGGTTGCTGGCAAACACCTCGAGCAATCGCCCCTCGCCAAATAGCTGGCCCTGACTGTTGCAGGCCTCCAGCACGCCATCGGACAGCAGAAAAATCCGGTCGCCCACCTCCAGCGGGTAGAACTCGCATTGATCATTGAACGCCGAGGGCTCCAACACCCCCAAAGGCAGATGCCGCGACACCAGGGGTGTACGCGTGGCGCTGCCGGCGCGTTGCAGATAACCATCCGGCAAACCGCCATTCCATACTTCGACCACCCGGTGCTGAAAGCGGATATTCAGCAAGGTCGCACAGCAAAAAACCCCAACCGGCAGGATGCGTTTGAGCTTGGCGTTGATTTCGCGCAGGATTTCCGCCAGGGAATACCCCTTGGCAGTCATGCCATAAAACACTTCTGCCGCAGGCATGGCACCGATTGCCGCCGGTAAACCGTGGCCGGTGAAATCACCGAGCAGCACATGCATGCCCCCAGAGGGATTGAATGCAGCGAGCAGCAGGTCGCCGTTGAACACCGCGTAAGGCGATTGCAGGTAGCGAATATTGGGGGAATCAAGGCAACCGGAGTGCGCGACCTTGTCGAATACCGCCTTGGCCACGCGTTGCTCGTTGAGCAGATGCTCATTGTGCTTGGCGATCAGGTCACGCTGCTGCAGCACCGTATCCTGCAAACGGCGCAGACGGTCCATGGCGTTGATCTTGGCCTCGAGGATCACCCGATTATAGGGTTTGGCGAGAAAGTCGTCGCCACCAGCCTCCAGGCAACGCACCAGCGCTTCCCCCTCGGTCAGCGAGGTCAGGAAGATGATCGGCACCAACTCTTCGCCGGCCATCTGTTTGATTCGCCGCGCGGCCTCGAAACCGTCCATCCGCGGCATCAGGGCATCCATCAAGACCAACTGCGGACGCTCCTGCTCGAACAAGGCGACCGCTTCCAGGCCGTTACTGGCAGTCAGGGTACGATGCCCCTGGCGACTGACGATGGTCGACAGCAGCATGCGATCGGCGGCGTTATCCTCGGCGATCAGCACAGACAAAGGTGCAGGCATGGCCGCGGCTCTACTTAGGCGATTTTGAATAATTGCTCGAAGTTGGAGATGGCGAGAATCTTACGTACATCCGGATTGCAGTTGAGCAAACGCACTTGAGCGTGATCGCCGCCGGCATGATCGCGCAACAGCAGCAGCATACCCAAGGCCGAGCTGTCGAGATAACTGGTGCCCTTGAGGTCGACGACATAGCGTTCAGGACTGCGGTTCACCCGCTCGTAAGCGTCACGAAACTCCTGATGCGCACCGAAATCGAAACGTCCCTGAATCACAATGGTCAACTCTTGCCCATCTGCCGAGGGCTGCGAGGTGATGGCCATGACTTACTCCTTATCCTGCAAAAAATCGTCCACGAACCGGCTCTACGCATCGCGTGCTTCACTGCACTCGCATGATCCACGTACGCAGTTCATACCATGAAGATGTAGCACCCCTACTCGCCAGCGGCAACTGCCAATCAGCCAGAATTGTGCCCG
>JBFKAF010000228.1:0-5756 GCA_041621735.1 Pseudomonas sp. | reverse complement strand
GCTATGGCCGAGACCGTCGAGCGCCTCGAAGCGGAGAAAGACAGCATCGCCGGAGTGATCATCACCTCGGCGAAGAAGACCTTCTTCGCTGGCGGCGACCTCAACGAGCTGATCAAGGTAGGCAAGGCCGACGCCAACGACTTCTACCAGATGATCCTGCGGATCAAGGGCCAGCTGCGCCGTCTGGAAACCCTCGGCAAGCCGGTGGTGGCCGCAATCAATGGCGCTGCCCTGGGTGGCGGCTGGGAAATCTGCCTGGCCTGCCACCACCGTATTGCCCTGGACAGCTCCAGCGTGCAGCTCGGTTTGCCGGAAGTGACCCTCGGTTTATTGCCGGGCGGCGGCGGGGTAGTGCGTATGGTCAGGCTGCTCGGCCTGGAAAAAGCCCTGCCTTATCTCGTCGAAGGCAAGAAGGTACGTCCGCAGGAGGCCTTGAAGGCTGGCCTGATCCACGACATCGCCTCTGATAAGGACGAACTGCTGGTCAAAGCCCGCGCCTGGATCGCTGCCAACCCGGCGCCGAAGCAGCCCTGGGATAGCGCCGGCTACAAGATTCCCGGCGGCACGCCATCGAGCCCCAGCGTGGCGCAGATGCTGGCCATTGCACCCTCGGTGCTGCGTGACAAGACCAAGGGTTGTTTCCCGGCGCCGGAGAAAATCATGTGCGCGGCAGTGGAAGGCGCCCAGGTCGATTTCGACACCGCGCAGATCATCGAGGCCCGCTACTTCACCGAGCTGACCACCGGGCAGGTGGCGAAGAACATGATCGGCACCTTCTGGTTCCAGCTCAATGAAATCAACGCCGGCGGTTCGCGTCCGCAAGGCTTTGCCCCTTACACCACAAAGAAGGTCGGAGTGCTGGGCGCCGGCATGATGGGCGCGGGCATTGCCTATGTGTCGGCCGTCGCCGGTATCGAGGTGGTGCTCAAGGATGTTTCCATCGCGGCGGCCGAGAAGGGCAAGGCCTACACGGCCAAGCTGCTGGAGAAGAAGCTGGCGCGTGGGCAGATGAGCGTCGACAAGCGCGATGCGCTCCTCGCGCGCATTACCGCCACCGATAGCGAATGCGATTTCGCCGGCTGTGACCTGATCATAGAGGCGGTGTTCGAAGACCGTGACCTCAAAGCCAATGTCACCGCCGCGGCCGAGCGAGCGGCCTTGAGCGATGCGGTGATCGCCTCCAACACCTCGACGCTGCCGATCACCGGCCTGGCCGCTGCGGTACAGAATCAGCACAAGTTCATTGGCCTGCACTTCTTCAGCCCGGTGGACAAGATGCCCCTGGTGGAAATCATCAAGGGCCGGCAGACCAGCGACGAGACGCTGGCACGCGGCTTCGATTACGTCATGCAGATCAACAAGACCCCGATCGTGGTCAATGACAGTCGCGGCTTCTTCACCTCGCGGGTGTTCGGTACCTTCACCAACGAGGGTATCGCCATGCTCGGTGAGGGCATCTGCGCGGCGATGATCGAGACCGAGGCGCGCAAGGCGGGTATGCCCGTGGGGCCGCTGGCGATCAGTGACGAAGTGTCGATGAGCCTGATGAACCATATTCGCCAGCAGACCATTAAGGATCTGACCGAGGAGGCTAAGGCGATTGCGCAGCACCCGGCCTACGACGTCATCGAGCTGATGCTCAACGAGTACAAGCGCCCGGGCAAGGCCGCCGGTGGCGGCTTCTACGAATACCCTGCGGGGGGCAAGAAACATCTCTGGCCAGAGCTGCGGGGCCGTTTCGAGCAGGCCGACGCGCAGATTGCCGCAGAAGATGTGCGTGATCGCATCCTGTTCATCCAGGCCATTGAAACCGTGCGCTGCCTGGAAGAGGGCGTGCTGACGTCGGTGGCCGACGCCAATATCGGCTCGATTTTCGGCATCGGTTTCGCCGCCTGGACCGGCGGGGCGTTGCAGTTCATCAACCAGTACGGCATCAAGGATTTCGTCGCCCGCGCGCAATACCTGGCCGAGCAATATGGCGAACGCTTCCTGCCGCCGGCCTTGTTGCTGGAGAAAGCGGCTAAAGGCGAGGGTTTCTAGGGCTGCATATCGCCTGTTCGCGGCATAACTAGCCGGCTCCCAGGAGCCGGTTTTTTATGCATCAGCGGGCTGGTAGCTGAACAGGCCTGACCTCGAGGACGCTATGCAATCGCGACGGGCTTGCAAGGCTTTGGCGTGAGGTCATTGGCCGTTACTATGGCCGCCTGATACTGACCTTGGAGTTGTTTATGAAGCAAGGATTGCTGTGCCTGCTGCTGTTGCTTGCGCCGTTGAGTATGGCCGCTGAGCAGAAGGTCTACCTGATGGCCACCGTGACGCTGGGTGGCTCGAGCCTCGCTAACACCATCTTCTTGCATGAGCCGGAGATCACCGATCTGGAAGCCTGTACCCAGGCCTGGATACGCGGTCAGCGCGACGATGACTGGTTGAAATATCACCATATCTTGCGCACTGACAAAATGCAGGGCTTCACTGCCCGGATCGCATATCGCTGCGTGACCAGCGAACTGGCTATCGACTCATGGCATGACAGCATGCACTACGACTTTGCGTATCTGATCTCCGTCGAGCAACCGTCGTCGGCGCTGCAGATTCACAAAACAGCCAGCCTGGCCGCCTGTAGCTCGCAACTCGCCGGGCAGCCGGCAGTGCCAGGTGCGTCCAGGCATTGTGCCAAGAGCAATCAGCGTATCGATCTCTAACAGGCCCGTGTTGTTTGGGTGCACAGATCAACGCGACGTTGCCTACGATTTATTTCATGACAGCCCCGTTCTGGCTATTGCGAGGAGAGCCATGCAGCACCTGAAGGCTGCCGTCTCTCCTATGCATCACGCTGGGCATAGCAGTCCGTTCGAGCCTGGCCTGGTGCAGCAACCGGTTCGTGCGCGGTCTGCTCGAGCAGGGTATCCATCCATCGAGCGGGGCAACTTCGCTTGAGACTCTGGGCGGCGTTCTGGCTAGCCGAAACTGAAGGGGCCGGCGAAGGCGTTGTCTGGCCGGCAGGGCGGGTTAGCGGGCAATTGCTTGAGCGATACGGCCACCTGGATATTGCGCGACATGCTCGCGTTGCACTCGATATTCCTGGCCAGCGCGCCGGCAGAGCCATGGTTGAATCCGAGCAGCGATAAGCCGTTGGTCATCAGGGCCAGGGCGGCGACGATCAGTAAGTTGGTATTTCGCGGTTTCATGGTCTTCCAGCCTGGGGGAGTGGTGCTGCATTCGAGCGATGTGGTTCAACTTCTCAACAGGGCTACGGCCAGCGCGCCGATCTGCTGGACGGCCTGGCTGGGTGCCGCGCCGTCATGGCTCGGGGGCGCTACGTAGCTCAGGCTCAGGGTCAGCAAAGGGATGGCGATCATCAGGTACAGCCCGATGCCGGCTAAGGCGCCATTGCGTGCGTACTCGATGGTCAAACGGTTCATCTGCCTTCTCCGCTATGCCGTGTCGATACAGGCTGTGTTTTCGCTGTATTAGTAAAATTGATTTAAATTTGCTTTATTTTCGTAATATGAATCTATTAATTAGATTTATGTGGCGACAGTGAGGCCACTCAATCCGGGTCAACCTAGGGGTAAGACCCAGGGCCGACAGCATGGCCCTGAGCATGACTGGCTATGCGGGGTTCAGCATGCCAGGCGAGCGCAAACCAGCTGTTGAATCGCCTGGCGTTCGCTCAATTGCGTCGGCATCTTCAGGGTGGTCAGCGTGCCATCGGTCAAGTGGATGACCCGCTCGGACTCGAAACGCAAGCCATTGCCATCGAGCGTGACGTAGGTAATGCCGTAAGCGTGCTGCTCGACTATGGGGTGGCTGGCGTTCATGGCTGTTCTCCTGGTTTGGCGCACATGGCGGCACCGCGGGGGCGATTATTTGCTGGCGGGGGGTGTCGTGCTTTGAGCCCGTGCATTCGCTGCTTTATTGGTGTGGCTCTGGCGGTCGGCGTTGGCGCTGCTGATGAAAGCGGAAGCGGCGAGCAGGCTGGCGATGGCGGCGAAACTGTTCATGGCGTGTGTCCTTCTGTAAGGGTGGGCGATGCCCGATGGCCAGATCATCCGCGCATGGCGTTATCGACAGAAGTGAATGGGCGTTATGCTGACTATCGAGCGCATTGATAGATCTGTGGGCTGGGTAACCGGTCCGGTTTATGCCGCGCCGCTAGCGGCCCCACTTGCCTTGCAACGTGACGCAAGGCAGGCTTGTACATTCGAATCATTACCACCCGCGTTTCAGGTATCCGCCCCATGCCGCTGCAGATTTGCATTCTGGAAACTGACATTCTTCGTCCCGAACTGATCGACCAGTACCAAGGTTATGGTCGTATGTTCGAACAGCTCTTCGCCCATCAGCCGATTGCCGCCGAGTTCACCGTGTACAACGTGATGCAAGGCAACTATCCGCCGGCCAGCGAGCACTACGACGCTTACCTGGTAACGGGCAGCAAGGCCGACTCGTTCGGCAGCGATCCGTGGATCGAAACCCTCAAGACCTATTTGCTGGAGCGCTATGCCCACGGCGACAAGCTACTGGGCATCTGTTTCGGTCATCAGTTGCTGGCGCTGTTGCTCGGTGGCAAGGCCGAGCGTGCGGAGCAGGGCTGGGGTGTGGGTACTCACCGTTATCGTCTGGCCCATCAGCCAGCCTGGATGACGCCTGTGCTGGAGGAACTGACCCTGCTGATCAGCCACCAGGATCAGGTCACGCGGTTGCCGGAAAACGCCACGCTGCTGGCGTCCAGCGACTTCTGTCCAATCGCCGCTTATTGCATCAATGATCAGGTGTTGTGTTTCCAGGGCCACCCGGAGTTCATCCACGACTACTCCAAAGAGTTGCTGGAGATTCGTCAGCAGCACATCGGCGAGCCGGCTTACCGCAAGGGCGTGGACAGCCTGCAACATGCCCACCAGGGGCACACGGTGGGTGAGTGGATGATGCGCTTCGTCGCCCAGGGCAAGCAGGGCCTGGACCTTTAGCAAGCCGTTGAAAAATGTAGCGAGCGAAGGCTAGGGCCGTACCCGTTCCCTACGGGTAACGGCATTTCCCACATCCATGTGGGTCACAAGGCGAAATCAGCCGAAACGCAGCGAAGCGGAGTAACAGCCAGAGGCTGGCCCGCAGGGCGAGCGAAGCGAGTAAAAAGCGCAGTGTACGAGTTGTGCATGAGCATTTGATTCGCTTCGCTCCCCCCTTCGGGGCCGCGCTGAAGCGCGTTCAACGCGGCGCTTTTGTGAGGCTGATTTCAACGCCGCATAGCCGAGCGCAGTAGTTTTTCAACAGCCTGTTAGGCGGGGCCAGCAAAAAGCCCGGCATTGCAGCAATGCCGGGCTTGGGTATCGTCCAGCCTCATGGCCTGGATGAAATCCGGGCACTCATACTCCCTGTCGACCGCAGCTCCCGGATTTCATCCGGGAGCAGCGGCGCAATCGGTGTTGAGCATCAGTCTAAGTCCCGCATTGGCCGGGCTGTTCCGGTCTACCAGGTGTTCAAGCGGCTCGTGCCAGTTCCTCATCCATGGCATTGATGCACTGTTGCATCTGCGCGCGGCAATCGAGCATCAGCTGGGGCAGGTCGTCCAGTTTCAGGCCGGCGGTGGGGATCGCCGGTAATGAACGAATCATGATGTTGCCGCTGTTCCAGCGGTTCAGGCGAATGTGCTTGGCGTAACTGCTGGCGCACACCGGGATGATCGGCACGCCGGCGGCAATCGCCATCTGGAAGGCGCCTTTCTTGAAGGGCAACAGATCTTCACCGAGGTTGCG
>JBFKAF010000227.1:0-5778 GCA_041621735.1 Pseudomonas sp. | reverse complement strand
GCGTGCTGATCATGCTGGGTTACGGCGCAACTGACCGGGTAACAGCTAATAGCCTTGTACCAGGCGCCTAACCCACCCTGCGGATCTGTCCCGGATTGCATCCGGGCTGCGGACGGCCTGTCTACCCCTGTTCGCGGCCAAGGCCGCTGCCACGAAGCCGCGTGCGCTCGTCCTGTGGGAGCGTCCTTGGCCGCGAAGCTTTGGCTCTTTCGGTGTCCCTCATGGGTGCGCTAAAGCGCTGGGTCAGGCCGAACCCGGCGACGCCTGCCGTCAGCCGCAGAAGGGGCCATTCCTACCAAAGCCAGCCCGGCTTCCTCCCAAAGTACCATTCTGTTGAGCCTCCTTCGGGTGCATAACTAGCAGGGCCGGAATTTCCCGGCTCGATAAGAAGAGGACCGCAGCATGTGGACTAAACCCGCCTTTACCGACTTGCGCATTGGTTTCGAAGTCACCCTGTACATCGCCAATCGCTGATCCGTCCTGCCCCGGTCATGCCGGGGCATCTCACGGGGGACTCTCCATGTATATCCAGATTCTCGGTTCCGCTGCTGGCGGTGGCTTTCCCCAGTGGAACTGCAATTGCCGCAACTGCCGTGGCGTGCGTGACGGCAGCCTGCGCACCCAAGCACGCAGCCAGTCTTCGATTGCCCTGAGCGACAACGGCAAGGACTGGATCCTGTGCAACGCCTCGCCGGACATCCGCAGCCAGCTCGAATCCTTTGCGCCCTTGCAACCGGCGCGCCGACTGCGCGACACGGCCATCGGCGGGATCATCCTGCTCGACAGCCAGATCGATCACTGCACCGGCCTGCTGACCCTGCGCGAGGGCTGCCCACATAAAGTCTGGTGTACCGAGATGGTGCATCAGGACCTGAGCAGCGGCTTTCCGCTGTTCAACATGCTCGAACACTGGAATGGCGGCCTGCAGCACCAGCGCATCGAGCTGGACGGCGCGCCGTTCAGCGTTCCGGTCTGCCCGGACCTGGCGATCACCGCGATTGCCCTGCGCAGCAGCGCGCCGCCGTATTCGCCGCATCGCGGCAACCCGCACCCAGGCGACAACATCGGCCTGTTCGTCGAAGACCGCCGCACAGGCGGAAAATTGTTCTACGCACCAGGACTGGGCCAGGTGGACGAGGCGCTGCTGGTGTGGATGCGCCGCGTCGACTGCCTGCTGGTCGACGGCACGCTGTGGCGCGACGACGAGATGCGCGTGTGCGAGGTCGGCGACAAGCTCGGCAGCGAGATGGGCCATCTGTGCCAGAGCGGCCCCGGCGGCATGATCGAGGTGCTCGACGGCCTGCCGGCCACGCAGAAGGTGCTGATCCACATCAACAACACCAATCCGATCCTCGACCTCGATTCGCCGGAGCGCGCCGAACTGGGCGTGCACGGTATCGAGGTCGCCTGGGATGGCATGAGCATCCAGTTGTAAGGAGCCAGGCACATGAACCAGATCGCCATGAGCCCTGCCGAGTTCGAGCAGGCGCTGCGCGCCAAGGGCGCCTACTACCATATTCAGCATCCCTTTCACCGGGCGATGTACGAGGGTCGCGCCAGCCGCGAGCAGATCCAGGGTTGGGTCGCCAACCGCTTCTACTATCAGCTGAGCATCCCGCTGAAGGATGCGGCGATCCTGGCCAACTGCCCGGACCGCGATACCCGCCGCGAGTGGGTGCAGCGCATCCTCGACCACGACGGCGCGCCCGGCGAGGAGGGCGGCATCGAGGCCTGGCTGCGTCTGGCCGAAGCCGTGGGTCTTGCGCGCGAGCAGGTGCTGTCGCAGGAGCTGGTGCTGCCGGGCGTGCGCTTCGCCGTTGACGCCTACGTCAACTTCGCCCGCCGTGCCAGTTGGCAGGAGGCCGCCAGCAGCTCGCTGACCGAGCTGTTCGCCCCGCAGATCCACCAGTCGCGTCTCGACGCCTGGCCGCAGCACTACCCCTGGATCGACGCCGGTGGCTACGACTATTTCCGCAAGCGCCTGAATGAAGCGCGCCGCGATGTCGAGCACGGCCTGCGCATCACCCTGGCGCACTACCGCACGGCCGAGTCCCAGCAGCGCATGCTGGAGATTCTGCAATTCAAGCTGGACGTGCTCTGGAGCATGCTCGATGCCATGAGCATGGCCTATGAACTACAGCGCCCGCCGTACCACACGGTGACGAGTGAGCGCGTCTGGCACCGAGGAATAGCGCTATGAGTCCACTGACCACCAGCCAGGTCCCCAAGCTGCGCCGCGGCTTCCGTCTGCAATGGGAGCCGGCGCAAAGCTGCCATGTGCTGCTCTACCCGGAAGGCATGATCAAGCTCAACGACAGCGCCGGGGAGATCCTCAAGCAGGTCAACGGTGCGCACAGCGTCGCCGAGATCATCGATACCCTCAGCTCGCGTTTCCCCGATGTACCGGGAATCGACGAAGACATTCTCGCCTTTATGGAGGTCGCCAATGCCCAGTTCTGGATTGAGCTGCACTAGCAGTCAACCGGGCCCGCCCCTGTGGCTGCTGGCCGAGCTGACCTACCGCTGCCCGCTGCAGTGCCCGTATTGCTCCAACCCGCTGGACTTCAGCCAGCAGGGCCAGGAGCTCTCCACCGCCGAGTGGATCGAGGTGTTCCGCCAGGCCCGCGAACTGGGCGCGGCGCAGCTGGGTTTCTCCGGTGGCGAACCCTTGGTGCGCCAGGACCTGGCCGAGCTGATCAAGGCGGCGCGGGACATGGGCTACTACACCAACCTGATCACCTCGGGCATCGGCCTGACCGAGGCGCGCATCGCCAGTTTCAGCGAGGCCGGGCTGGATCATATCCAGATCAGCTTCCAGGCCGCCGACGAGGAGGTCAACAACCTGCTGGCCGGCTCCAAGAAGGCCTTCGCCCACAAGCTGGCCATGGCGCGTGCGGTCAAGGCCCACGGCTATCCGATGGTGCTCAACTTCGTCACTCACCGGCATAACATCGACAACATCGAACGGATCATCGAGCTGTGCCTGGAGCTGGAGGCGGATTTCGTCGAGTTGGCCACCTGCCAGTTCTATGGCTGGGCCGAGCTGAATCGCGCCGGCCTGCTGCCTACCCGGGCACAACTGGAGCGGGCCGAGCGCATCACCAATGAGTACCGCGACCGGCTGGCCGCCGAGAACCATCCGTGCAAGCTGATCTTCGTTGTGCCGGACTATTACCAGGAGCGGCCCAAGGCCTGCATGAACGGTTGGGGCAACCTGTTCCTCGACATCACCCCGGACGGCACCGCGCTACCGTGCCACAGCGCGCGCCAGTTGCCGGTGCAGTTCCCCAATGTACGCGAGCACAGCATCGAGCACATCTGGCGCGACTCCTTCGGTTTCAACCGCTTTCGCGGCGATGACTGGATGCCCGAGCCCTGTCGCTCCTGCGACGAGAAGCACAAGGACTTCGGCGGCTGTCGCTGCCAGGCCTTCATGCTCACGGGCGATGCCAGCAACGCCGACCCGGTGTGCAGCAAGTCGGCGCATCACGGGGTGATTGTGCAAGCCCGCCGCGAGGCCGAAGAGGCGCCGGGGGCATTGCATGCCTTGCAGTTTCGCAACGAGCAAGCCTCTAAACTGATCTGCAAGGTCTGAGCCTGGAGTAGCTATCGTCTTGAGCAGCACCACCGCAGCCTATGGGTTCTGGGACAGCGCCTGGTCGAGCGACCGGGCGGCTGCGGCCAATCGTGATTTCGCCGAGCTGCGTGCGGGTCTCGGTGGCCTGGTGTGGCTGCAATACGACCCGGCCGATGCCCGCTCGACCCTCTGGCACTGCACGCCGCAGCAGCGTCAGTGCCTGACGCCAGCCGAGATGTCGGTGCGTAGCCGGGTGTATGAATACGGTGGCGGCGCGTTCTGTTTGACCGATGAGGGCCTGGCGTTCGTCAACGAGGCCGATCAGCAGATCTATTGGCAGCGCCTGGGGGCCGCCCCGGCGCTGTTGACCCGGCAAGACGATTGCCGCTTCGCTGATCTGCAATTCGATCCTGTGGCCCAGGCGCTAGTCGCCGTCGAGGAAATGCATGGGGCCGATCGCGTCACCCATCGGCTGGTCAGCATCGCCCTGGCCGATGGCGCGCGACGGGTGCTGGCCGAGGACTGCGATTTCTATGCGGCGCCGGTGCTCAGCGGCGATGGTCAGCGTCTGGCCTGGATCGAATGGGATCGGCCACACCAACCCTGGCTGGCCACACGCCTGTGCAGCGCCCGGCGCGAGGCCACGGGGGCCTGGCGCGATGCACGGGTAGTCGCCGGGCAAACCGCCGAGGAGTCGCTGCAGCAACCCTGTTTCGATGCGCAGGGCCGCCTGCTGGTGCTCAGCGATCGCCACGGTTACTGGCAACCCTGGCGAGAAGCGGCCGAGGGCCAACTGACGCCGCTGCCCTGCGCGGTCGCCGATCACGCCAGTGCGCCCTGGCAACTGGGCAATCGCAACTACCTGCCGCTGGATGACGACAGCCTGCTGCTGAGCTGGTTCGAGGAGGGTTTCGCGCGGCTGGCCGAGTGTGAGCCGGGTGGCGTCAGCGAACGTCCCTTGGCTCAGGGCTATAGCCGCTTTCGCCAACTGGCTGCCGATGCGACGAGCTTCTACCTGATCGCCGCCTCGCCAGAGCGTGGCAGTGAGGTGCTGGCGATCGATCGCAGCAGCCGCCAATGCCGGGTGCTGGCCGCTGCCGAAGTCGCCTTGCCGTTGACCGAGGTTTCACGCCCGCAGCCGCTGTCGTTTACCAGTGGCAGCGAGGAACGCTGCCACGGGTTCTTCTATCCGCCGCATAACGGCGGCTTTGCTGGTCCTATTGGGGAAAAACCACCGCTGCTGGTGTTTCTGCATGGCGGGCCGACTTCGGCCTGTTACCCGGTATTCGACTCGCGCATCCAGTTCTGGACTCAGCGCGGCTTTGCCGTGGCCGACCTGAACTATCGCGGCAGCACCGGCTTTGGCCGTGCCTATCGGATGCGCCTGCATGAGCAATGGGGCGCGCTGGATGTCGAGGATGCCTGCGCGTTGGTCGAGCACCTGGCCGGCCTCGACCTGATCGACCCGACCAAGGCCTTTATTCGTGGCGCCAGCGCTGGCGGCTACACCGCCCTGTGCGCCCTGGCCTTCAGTCGGACATTCCGCGGTGGCGCCAGTCTCTACGGCGTCAGTGATCCCTTGGCCTTGCGCCAGGTGACGCACAAGTTCGAGGCCGATTACCTCGACTGGCTCATCGGCGACCCCGAACAGGATGCGCAGCGCTATGCCGCGCGCACGCCGTTGCTGCATGCGGAGCAGATCGAGGCGCCCGTGATCTTCTTCCAGGGCGGGCGGGATGTGGTGGTGCTGCCGGCGCAGACCGAATCCATGGTTGCCGCCCTGCGCGCGCGCGGTATGGCGGTGGACTACCACCTGTATCCGCAGGAAGCCCATGGTTTTCGTCAGGCAAAGAATCAGGCGCATGCCCTGGAGCAGGAGTGGCGCTTCTATCAGCGCCTGCTGACGACGCCCGCCTGAAGACCCGGGCGTCACTTGTGGCAGCGGCCTTGGCCGCGATGCTTTTGTAGTGGTTTGGAGACTTCGCGGTCAAGACCGCTCCCACAAAGAGCTCGACCGGCACCTCCCGTGCCACCCGACTCAGGTTGCATTGCATTGGCAAGCCAATGCAGTAGGCTGGGCGTTAGTCAAAACAACAAGAAGTAGGCCGTAGTGTGAGCCCCGATATCAGTCTTCACCGCAAGTTTGTTTCGCCGGAAATCATCTTCGGCGCCGGCTGCCGCCACAGCGTGGGCAACTACGC
>JBFKAF010000226.1:0-5790 GCA_041621735.1 Pseudomonas sp. | reverse complement strand
GGGCAGCCGGAACAGACGATGACTGACACTCAAGTCTTTGCCGCCCCATGCAGTACAATCCGCGCTTTTCTTGATTAAGCGATCGGCCCTTCGATGATCGACCCCAAGCGCGTACTGCGCGCCCTCGCCGAACACTGGACCCTGCTCGAACCGCTGTGCGAGCGCTTCGACGCCGGCACCCTGAGCCTGGTCGAGCTGCGCAACCAGCTCGCCGCCCAGCTGCCGGACAGCACCCCGGTGGACATCACCGCCCTGCTCGACCAGTGGATCCGCCTGGACATCCTGGTGCCGGTGGCCAAGAGCCCCAACCGTTTCGAGTTGAACGCGCAGATCCATGATTTCCTCGCCTACCTGCGGCGCGAGCACCGCCTGGGCCTGTGCCTGGAGATCGAAGCCTACCTGCGCCACCTCGAACGCCTGGCCGGCTATATCCAGGATGCCTTCGAGGTACGCGACGCCAGCGACCTGGCGCGCCAGCTGCGCTTGCTCGATATGCGCGTACGCGATGTGTTGAAGAAACTGGCCAACGATGAGCAGGCGCTGGTCGCGGTGGCCGAACGCGCCAAGACCAGCGACCGACAGATTCCGCTACGCCAGCGCTATGCCGAGGTCCTGGCCACCTGGGACGAATACGTCGAGCCGATGATCCAGCTGGTCGCCGCCGACGGCGCCTTCGAGCAGGGCGTGTACCGCGTCGAGCACGTGCTGCTGCGCCTGCTCGGCGAGCAGCAGCGCCTCGGTCAGCTGGTCGACGACGATCTGCTGCTGCGCACCCACGCGCGCATCCTGGAAATGCAGACCACCGCCCAGCTGACCCTGCGCCGCGCCCGCGAACTGCTGCTGCCGCTGCGCGAGGAAGCCCGTCGGCATAACGCCGTGACCCGCGGCGCCGCCCTGGCCCTGGCGGCCATTCGCCGCAAAGGCCTGGACGCCGTGCCGCAGGCGGCGCTGCCCTTGTTCAGCCGGCCGCAGAGCACCTTCCTTGGCAGCGCCGCGCAAGTCGAGGCCTACGTCTATGCACTGGCGCGCTTCGAAGCCAAGCCGGCGCAGTTCCCCAAAGCCAGCACCACGCGCAAGGGTCAAGCACCGCGCGCGCCACGCACCGCCCGCGAAATGCTCGAGCGCTGCCAACAGGCTCTGCCGCTGCCAGACCTGATGCTCTGGCTGCTGGAGCAGGAGCCTGAAGGCGCCACCGATGAACTGCTCTACTGGTTCTCGCGCCTGTCGCGCGACGCACGCTTCCAACGGGAACGCCTCGAGCGCCGCGACTACCTGACCGTCGAGCATCGGCTCAGCCTGAGCTCGTTCGCCCTGATCAAAAGCCTTACGGCCCCCGACAAAGCCGAGAAGAACCCTGTATGAACCTCGACCTCTCCGAACTGAGCCAGCTGGCGCCTATTTTCCGCGAGCTGTTCAAGGGCTATCACGTCAGCCGCCGCGACCCCGAACTCTATGCCCAGTTGTCCAACCAGCAGGACCAGTACCGCGCGCTGTTCAAGGCGCTCGGCTTCGAGTTGGTCTGCGACCCGCGCGGTTTCTATTACTTCGTCCCCGAGCAGATGGGCGCCCAGGTCAACAAGACAGCCCAGCGCCTGGCGCTGTTCACCTTCATCCTGGTCGAACACCTCGCCGACCAAGGCCGCGATCCGCTGGCCGTGCTCGATGGCGGCAGTATCGGTCGCGACGAGCTACCGGCGCTGCTGGAGAAGTACCGCGACCTGTTCGTCCAGGCCGAAGTCACCACTCAGGACGAGCTGGAGGAGAAAGTCATGCGCCGTCTCGGTCAACTGGGCTTCGCCAGCGAAGACAACGGCATCTACCGCTTTCTCGCGCCGATGCATCGCTTCCTCGATGTCTGCCTGTCCGTGCAGCAGGATCGCGACCTGGCCGCCACGCTGCACAGCAACCTGCCGCTGCCAGTTCCGCAGCTGCTCGACGAAGAGCCCGAGGAGGAGATCATCAGCCTGGCGCTGGATGAGCCTGAGCTTTCCGCACCCGAGCTTTCCGAAGAAGACGCCCTAGTCCGCGCCATGGCCGAAGAACGCACGCAACAGGAGATCGAAGCATGAGCCAGGAACGCTACGGCATCCGCCGCTTCGCCCTGTTGAATACCGCCGGCTACAGCCTCGGCCTGTTCCCCCTGGAACACCCGCTGTCGGTGTACGGCGCCAATAACCTGGGCAAGAGCGCCTCGATCAACGCCCTGCAGTTCCCGATTCTGGCGCGCATGTCGGACATGAGCTTCGGCAAGTACAGCCTGGAGCAGTCGCGCAAGTTCTACTTCGCCAGCGACACCAGCTACATCCTGGTGGAGGTCGCCCTGCCCCACGGCCCCCATGTGATCGGCGTGGCCGGGCGCGGTCCGGGTGGCGGCTTCGGTCACCAGTTCTTCGCCTACGCCGGCGAGCTGGACCTGGCCCACTACCAGAAGAACGGCACCTGCCTGCGTCAGCGCGAGCTGTTCAACAACCTCGAGCGCGAAGGCATCAAGGCCTACGAACTGAAACCCGAAGAACTGCGCCGCCTGCTGGTGGGCGGACACACCTCGGTGCCCCTCGACCTGACCCTGATTCCGCTGCGCTCGACCAGCGAGCAGAGCCTGAAGACCTTCCGCGCGCTGTTCATCAATCTGCTGCATATGCGCGAGATCACCGCGGCCAAGCTCAAGCAGCTGTTCCTCGATGCCTTCGAGCACAGCCTGCGCTCCGGCAGCGTCGACTACATCGCCGCCACCGAAGAAGCCTTCCGCGACGTGCGCCGCATGGAGCAGGATTACCAGGCCCTGGTCACCGCCGGCCCGTTGATCGAAGCCTTGTCCGCAGGCGTGGCCCAACGCGAGCACCTGCGCGGCAAGCTACACCGCCTCTCGCCGCTGCTCGACTCCTTGCTCGGCACCTGGCAGGACTATGCCGGCGCGCGCCGTGAGGAGCTGGTGATTCAGGCCGAACACTACCGCGGCGAGCAGGATGGCCTGCAGCAGGAACAACGCGGCGGCACCCAGGAGCTGATGCGCCTGGAGCGCGAGATCAGCGAGGTTCAACGCTGGCTCGGCGAACTGGCGGTACTGAAGAACCGCTTCGCCCTGGTCGACGATGCCCAGGTGCTGGAGGCCCAGTTGCTGGCCGCCAAGGACGCCCACGACGAGCTGGCCGGCGCCCTGGCGCAATCGCGGCAATTCTCCAGCGAGGACCTCGACGAGCGTCTGCGTGATCTGGAGAAGCGCCTGAAGTCGGTCAAGCAGCAACTCGAGCATGCCGACAACAACAGCTACGCCAGGCTGCGCGAGGAATTCTCGCAACAAGACGTCGACCGCCTGATGCGCCTGTTCAACGGCCAGCTGTTCAGCCTGCCGCTGGGCGAGAAAGGCATCACCCTGGACGACGGCGACGCCTGGGTGCGTTCCCTGGAGGCCGTGCTGGATGGCTTCAAGGGCGAGCGTTTCGAAGTGCCCGGCCTGTCCATCGACCTCGCGCACATCGAACCACCCGCCCTGCAGGCCCTGGCCGACCGCGCCGCCCTGCGCGACCAGAAAGATCGCCTGGAACGCGAATACAAGCAGCTCAAGACCCAGCAGAGCGTGGCGGCCGACCGGGCCGCGAGCAAGGCCCAATCCGAGCAGCTGTATCAGGCCGTGCTGGATGCGCAGAAGGCCCTGGAAGACTTCCGCCGCAGCCAAACGCTATCGGTTGAGGAGGCCGACAAACTGGAGCGACTGGCACAACTGGAGGCCGCCCAGGACGAACTGACACGCGCCAGCGATGCCTTTACCGAACGGGTTCAGCAACTCTCGGCCAAGCTGCAGCTGGTCGACCGCCAACTGGCGGACCTGGAAGCCAAGCAGCGGACCCTGGAGGACGCCCTGCGCCGCCGCCAACTGTTGCCGGCCGATCTGCCGTTCGGCAGCCCCTTCACCGACCCGGTGGATGACTCGCTGGACAACCTGCTACCGCTGCTCAATGACTATCAGGATGCCTGGCAGGGCCTGCAACGCATCGACGGGCAGATCGAGGCGCTGTATGCCCAGGTACGTCTCAAGGGCGTGGCCAAGTTCGACAGCGAGGACGACGTCGAGCGCCGCCTGCACCTGCTGGTGAATGCCTACGCGCATCGCCAGGACGAGGCGTTGACCCTGGCCAAGGCGCGCCGCGCGGCGGTCACCGACATTGCCCGCACCCTGCGCAATATCCGCAGCGACTATGACAACCTGGAACACCAGCTGGCGCTGTTCAACCGCGAGATCAACAAGCGTCAGGTGTCCAACCTGGAGAGTTTCCGCATCGTCCTCGCTCCGAACAAGGAGGCGCTCAAGCATATCGATCAGATCATCCACAGCGCCGGCCAATACGAGGAAGGCGAGACCTTCTCCGTGTTCGACTTGCAGCAGAGCGGCGAGCAGGACAGCAAGAACGAGGAAGCCAAGGAATACCTGGCACGACTGGTGGCGGCCAACCACAACCAGTTGGGCTTGAAGGATCTGTTCGAACTGGCCTTCGAGATCACCAAGGTGCATGGCCAACCGGTGATCCACACCGACATCGATGGCGCGGCGTCCAACGGCACCACCATGACCATCAAGGCGCTGACCAACATGTACCTGCTGCTGCACCTGATGGATCGCGAGCAGGCCGGACGCGTGCGCCTGCCCTACTACCTCGACGAGGCGGCGGACATCGACGAACGCAACCAACAGGCACTGATCGAAACCAGCCTGCAACTGGGTTTCGTGCCGATTCTGGCCTCGGTCAAACCGCAGGTTTCCGCACACGTAGCGATCGACCTGGAAGGCGGCAGCGGACCCGACGGCATCTACATCGACGAAGCCGACTGGAAGTTCATCCGGCCGCGTGCAGGCGCCGGGGTCGGGTCGCCGAAGGAAGAAGAAGCCACCGAAACGGCCTGACACACCCGCTCACGCAGAGTGGGTTAGCGGCGCCAACAGCCGGCCAGTGGACGACGGGGAATGATGAGCACCGCGTAACCCACCACATGGACCAGCACAAACGACAAGGGCCGCGCATGCGGCCCTTGTTCTATCTGCCTATTTCGGCAAGGCGATCTTCGGCGCCCACTGTAGCCACTCGTCCTGCGACTCATCGAACAGGGCGAAGGTCTGCCCGGGCTTGGCCTGCATGCCCATCTGTGGCTGCTCCGGGGTGGCGAAGGCGACTCCGCCGGCAATAATGGTTTCCAGCGACTCGCTGCGCACCTTGACGCCCTTGAACAGCCCGGCCTCGACGCCGATACCGGTGGTGTTCCAGAAACGGCTACCGGTGTGCACTAGGCCCGCATAACGCGACTCGATAAGGATGTGGATCAGCACCCGGTCGGCGGTCGGCCCGAGTTCGAAATCGGTCACCTTGCCCACCTGCACCTCGCGGTAGGTCACCGGCACGCCTGGCTTCAGCGAACTGCGCCGCGCCGCACTGAGCACCAGGCGCAGGCCGAGTTCGCGCAACGCCTGGTTCGGGGGTTCAGCCAAGACGACGAAGTCAGTCTGCTTGGTTACCGCCTTGTCCGCCGGCTGCACCTCCAGGTACTGGCCACTAACCAGGGTTTCCAGATTAGCCGCCCGCGTCAGGCTGATCTCGGGCCTGACCACCCAGAACTGCGTGCCGGCACGGGCGATCTGCTGCGTGGCCTGGGTGATCCGGGCATGCAGGATAACGCTTTGCAGGTCATCGCTCAGCTGGATGCTTTCGACCTTGCCGACCTCCAGCCCCCTGTAGCGAATCGCCGTACCCGGGCTCAGGCCATCGCCGCGCGCCAGACGCAAGGTTATCGCCTGACCGC
>JBFKAF010000225.1:0-5795 GCA_041621735.1 Pseudomonas sp. | reverse complement strand
GGCGTGGTCGAGCAGGGCGTCCACCGCTTCCAGCATCGCGGCATCAGCCATCTGGCGCCGGTCGGCAGCATGATATTGATCAACCCGGACGAGCTGCACTCCTGCTCCAGGGGCGATGAGCACGGCTGGCGTTACCGCGCTTTCTACCCTGAGGCGGTGCAGCTGACCTGCGTGTTGGCGGAATTGGGGGTGGGCCATGGCGGCGTGCCTGGCTTTGCCGACAGCTTGCTGCATGACCCCTTGCTGGGGCAGATCTTCGCCAATGTGCACCGCCTGCTGGAGAGCCAGGCCAGCGCCTTGCAGCAACAGACGGCGTGGCGTGAGGCGATCCTGCAGCTGTTTCAGCGCCATGCGCGGATTCCTCAGGTGGCGGCGCCTGGCCGTGAGCCGCAGGCGGTGGCGCGGGCCAAGGAGCTGTTGGCCAGCCAGTTGGCCGAGCCACCCTCGCTGGAGCAGTTGGCGGCGGCGGTCAATCTCTCGCCCTTTCATTTCGCCCGGGTATTTCGTCGCGCCACTGGCCTGCCGCCGCATGCCTGGCTCAAGCAGCGGCGCTTGCAGCAGGCCCGTGTCTTGCTGAGAAGCGGTTGCACGCCGCTGAGCGTGGCCATGCAGCTGGGCTTTGCCGATCAGAGCCACCTCACCCGCCAGTTCAAGCAGGCCTATGGCGTCGGCCCGGCTGAGTACCGCAACGCCGGCATCAGATAGCCGCTCTCAGCCTCCGTGGCGTGGCAGCGGCCTTGGCCGCGATACTGGCCGAGAAGCCGCAGCCTGGCCCAAGCCTCCTGGCCAACAGTTGTATGCGAGCACTGCAGGGCATATGCGCAAGATCGTTCAAGACGGGCCACTGTCTGAGCGGTAGGCTTTCGGGTCGGAGGAACCACCATGACCCGCTCGCACGCTTTTCTACTAGGTATCCGCGACAGTATCCCGATGATTGTCGGGATTCTGCCGTTTGGCCTGATCTATGGCGCCCTGGCCAGCATCGCCGGGCTCAGCTTGTGGCAGGCCCTCGGCATGTCCCTGCTGGTGTACGCCGGTTCCGCCCAGTTCATCGCCATCAGCCTGCTGACCCTGGGCACCGGCGCGGCGGTGATTCTGCTCACCACCCTGATCGTCAATCTGCGCCATGTACTCTACAGCGCGGCCTTGCAGCCCTATGTCGGGGCTTTACCGCAACGCTGGCGGCTACCTCTGGCCTTTGGCCTGACCGACGAAACCTTCGCCGTGGTGCAGCGTCGCTACCTGGCGCGTGGCATGGAGGAGCAGGGGCGCTGGTATCACGCCGGAGTGGCGCTGGCGCTCTATCTATCCTGGGTCTGCAGTTCATTGGTCGGTGCGGTGTTTGGCCGGAGCGTGCCAAACCTCGAAGCCTGGGGGCTGGATTTCGCCATGCTCGCCACCTTTATCGGCATCGTGGTGCCGGCGCTGCGCAATCGTCCGCAGGTCGCCGCGGCGCTGGTGGCTGGCGCCGTGGCGCTGCTCTGCCATGCCTGGCCCTACAAGCTCGGCCTGATGGCGGCGGCGTTCAGCGGCATCGCCGTGGGCGTCGCCCTCGAGCGTCGCGCGACGGCAGGACTTTGCGAGGAGGGTGCCTGATGCAGATCTGGATGCTGATTCTCGGCATGGCGCTGGTCACCTTTGCCATCCGCTACAGCCTGTTCGCATTTCCCGACCTGCGCTTTCCGCCGCTGGTGCGCCAAGGGCTGCACTATGTGCCGACCGCGGTGCTGACCGCCATCGTGGTGCCGGGTATGGTCATGCCCGATGGTCAGGACTGGGCGCTGCATATGGAAAACGCCTACCTGCTGGCGGGCCTGGCGGCCATCGCCATCGCCGCGCTCAGCCGGCACTTGCTGGCGACCATCGGCGGCGGGCTGCTGGTGTTCTTCGTGCTGCGTTGGGCCATGGGGCAATTGCCGTTGTGAGCTGCGCCGGTTTTGCCGACACGGCGGCAAAAGTCGCCGATCCTTGTGGCTTTACCTTGGCTGAGTGCAGTCCAATGCTCAGCGGGTGTAAAGCGCCCGTTAACAGGCTTTAGCAGGCCTGATAGGTTTTTCCGGCCCTGTCGGCCCCAGCCAGGAACATGGACGATGACCCAACAATCACAATTCGCCTTGCTCGGTAAAAAGCGCTTCCTGCCATTCTTCATCACTCAGTTGCTCGGCGCTTTCAACGACAACATCTTCAAGCAGTCGCTGATTCTCGCGATCCTGTTCAAGTTGAGCGTCAGCGCGGACCGCGCCCTGTTGATCAACCTCTGCGCCTTGCTGTTCATCCTGCCGTTCTTCCTGTTCTCCGCACTCGGCGGGCAGTTCGGCGAAAAGTTCGCCAAGGATGGCTTGATCCGCAAGATCAAGTTCGCCGAGATCCTGATCATGCTGGTCGGCGCCGCCGGGGTACTGCTGAATAACCTGCCGTTGATGCTGCTGGTGCTGTTCGCCATGGGCACCCAGTCGGCGCTGTTCGGCCCGGTCAAGTATTCGATTCTGCCGCAGCACCTGCGCGAGGAGGAGCTGATTGGCGGTAACGCACTGGTCGAGATGGGCACCTTCCTGGCGATCCTGGCCGGCACCATAGGAGCCGGGGTGATCATGGCCAGCAGCGCCTACGCCAGCCTGGTCGCGGGTTCGGTAGTGCTGGTGGCGCTGCTCGGTTACCTGGCCAGCCGAGGCATCCCGCGTGCCGCCGCGGCCATGCCGGAACTGGTGCTGGACTGGAACATCCTGCGCCAGTCCTGGCGCATCATGCGCCTCGGTTTGGGGCAGCGCCCGGCGGTGTCGCGCTCGCTGGTCGGCAACTCCTGGTTCTGGTTTCTCGGTGCGGTGTACCTGACGCAGATTCCGGCCTACGCCAAGGAGTGGTTGTACGGCGACGAGAGCGTGGTGACCCTGATTCTCACGGTGTTCTCGCTGGGCATCGGCCTGGGCTCGATGCTCTGCGAGCGCATGTCCGGACACAAGGTGGAGATCGGCCTGGTGCCGTTCGGCTCGATCGGCCTGACCCTGTTCGGCATCCTGCTCTGGTGGCACTCCGGCGGGTTCCCGCAGGCCGAGCAGGCGCACGATTGGCTGGGGGTGTTGGCGCAAGGCCAGGCCTGGTGGATTCTCGGTTCGATCCTCGGTATCGGTTTGTTCGGTGGCTTCTATATAGTGCCGCTGTACGCCCTGATCCAGTCGCGCACCGCGGAGCACGAGCGGGCGCGGGTGATCGCGGCCAACAACATCCTCAATGCCTTGTTCATGGTCGCCTCGGCAATCGCCTCGATCCTGTTTCTCAGCGTGGCCGAGCTGTCGATTCCGCAGCTGTTTCTGGTCATCTCGCTGATGAACATCGCGGTCAATAGCTACATCTTCAAGATCGTGCCCGAGTTCAGCATGCGCTTCCTGATCTGGTTGCTCGGTCATTCGATGTACCGGGTCGAGCACAAGGGCCTGGACTCCATCCCCGATGAAGGCGCCGCGGTGTTGGTGTGCAACCACGTGTCCTTCGTCGATGCCCTGTTGATCGGCGGTGCGGTGCGCCGGCCGGTGCGTTTCGTCATGTATTACAAGATCTACAACCTGCCGCTGCTCAACTTCATCTTCCGCACCGCCGGCACCGTGCCAATTGCCGGGCGCAACGAGGATCTGCTGATCTACGACGCGGCGTTCAAGAAAATCGCCGAATACCTGCGCAACGGCGAGCTGGTGTGCATCTTCCCGGAAGGCAAGTTGACCGCCGATGGCGAGCTGAACGAGTTCAAGAATGGGGTCGAACGCATCCTCGAGGAAAACCCGGTGCCGGTGATTCCCATGGCGCTGCAAGGCCTGTGGGGCAGTTTCTTCAGTCGTGATCCGGGGAAGGGTTTTTTCAAGCGCTTGTGGTCGCGGATCAGGTTGGTCGTTGGCACCCCCATGAGCCCGCAGGCCCTCGGTCGGCAGCAGTTGCAGGCGCAGGTGGCCGAGTTGCGTGGCGACTGGCGTTGAGGCAATAGGGAGGGGGAGTGAGGCTATTCGCGAGCTGGAGCGTTGACGCTCGCGAATAGCCGCTCTGCTGCAACGCGGGGGAGTCAGTGGCTGAGCTTGAGCCCAAGCAGGCCGCAGACGATCAGGGCCACGCTGGCCAGGCGAATCAGTGCCATGGATTCGCCGAACAGGATGATCCCGGCGATCACCGTGCCGACAGCGCCAACGCCGGTCCAGATCGCGTAGGCGGTGCCCAGTGGCAATTCCTTCATTGCCAGGCCGAGCAGGCCCAGACTGACGATCATCGCCGCGACGGTGAGCAGGGTTGGCAGTGGGCGAGTGAAACCGTCGGTGTATTTCAGGCCGACAGCCCAGCCGACTTCGAACAGACCGGCGAAAAACAGAATGATCCAGGACATGAAGGCCTCCGCTTGGACGGTAATGGCGGGGCCGTCCCCGGATGATCACTCACTAGAGTCTGAGGTCGTCCTCATGTCGTGCGCTATTTTGCACAGTTCGATTGCTTGTACAAGCGGTGGGGGACTAGCGGGCGCTTTGGGGCTTCTCGGGTGTTGTCCGGCAGCCGGCGATCGGTTCGCCGATGGGCTGCCTGCGCAAGCGTAAGAGGGGGCAGGGCGCGCGAACCAGGTGCTACCTGGCTCGCGCAGGCACAGGGCTTAGATGCCTTGCGGCGTGTCTTCACCGCCCAGGGCTTCGAACAGCGCGGGGAGGAACTCGACGAAAGTCATCATCATCAGGGTGAAACTGGCATCCAGTTGGCCGAGGGCGTCATCGCCACCATCCTGTTCGGCCTGATCCTGTAGCAGGTCTTCGAAGCGCAGGCGCTTGACCACCAGTTTGTCGTCGAGCATGAACGACAGTTTGTCCTGCCAGGCCAGGGACAGCAGGGTGACCTGTTTGCCGGCGGTCATGTGCAGCTGGATCTCGTCGCTGGTCAGATCCTGGCGCTTGCAGCGCACCACGCCGCCATCTTCATGGGTATCGCGCAGCTCACACTCATCGAGTACGGTGAAGTCGGCTGCGGCCTGTTGCGACTTGACCCAGTCGGTCATGGTCGCGCTCGGGGCGATCTTCACCGTCAACGGCCGCACCGGCAGCGAGCCAATGGCCTCGCGCAGGGTGGAAAGCAGGTCTTCGGCGCGCTTCGGGCTGGAAGCGTCGACCAGGATCAGGCCCTGGGCCGGGGCGATGGCGGCGAAGGTCGCCGACTTACGGATAAAGGCACGCGGCAGAAAGGTCTGCACGATCTCGTCCTTGAGTTGGTCGCGCTCTTTCTTGTAGACCTTGCGCATCTGCTCGGCTTCGATCTCATCGACCTTCTCCTTCAGCGCATCGCGCACCACGCTGCCGGGCAGGATGCGTTCTTCCTTGCGCGCGGCGATCAACAAGAAGCCCTGGCTGTTATGCACCAGCGGCGCGTCGGCGCCTTTGCCGAAAGGGGCGATAAAGCCATAGGTGGTCAGTTCCTGGCTGGCGCACGGGCGAGCCGGCTTGGCGGCCAGGGCGGCTTCAAGTGCCTCGGTATCGAACGGGACGTTTTGGGTGAGGCGGTAAACCAGCAGGTTGCGAAACCACATGACGGGGTGACTCTCCATTAACGCAAAGCGCGCATTATTGTCCCCGACAGCCTCTCAGGCCAACCCTGCGCTAAGCCTTTGGCGTGTCGATAATTTTTTTTCGAAGAAGGCTTGCCAAGGTGCGATTGGCTGTCTAGAATGCGCCCCACTTCGAGAGTGAAGGGTGATTAGCTCAGCTGGGAGAGCATCTGCCTTACAAGCAGAGGGTCGGCGGTTCGATCCCGTCATCACCCACCAAACTCGCTTTTTGAAG
>JBFKAF010000224.1:0-5827 GCA_041621735.1 Pseudomonas sp. | reverse complement strand
GAGGAAGGTCGAGCGTGACACGCTGCCCAGTCGGTTGTTCGGCGCCACCACGCCGCGATCGAATATCGAGTGGTGGCGCACCACTTCGGCTTCCAGCAGCAAGCGGGTATCGGGGTTGAGCTGCCAGTCGAGCGAGGGCGCGGCAAACAGACGCTCGCTGCCGACATGGTCACGGAAGCTGTTGTTGTCCTCGACCGCCAGATTGAGGCGCGCCAGCAAGTCGCCTTGTTCGTCGAGCGGAGAATTGATATCCAGGCTGGTGCGGTAGCGGTCCCAGCTGCCGGCGCTGGCGGTGAGGCGGGCGAAGCTGTCGGCCTGGGGTTTCTTGGTAACGATATTCACCGTGCCGCCCGGATCGCCGCGGCCATACAGGCTGGCAGCCGGGCCCTTGAGTACCTCGATTCGTTCCAGGTTGGCGGCGTCCGGCGTGCTCGGGTAGCCGCGGTTGGCGCTGAAACCGTCCTTGTAGAACTCCGAGGTGGCGAAGCCGCGCACGCTGTATTCGTACAGGGTCAGGCCGCCGAAGTCGTTCTGCTTGGACACGCCGCCGGCGAATTCCAGGGCGCGTTCGACATCGCTGCTGCCCAGATCCTCCAGCACGGCGGCGGGCACCACGCTGATCGCTTGAGGAATGTCACGGAGCGGCGTATCGGTCTTGGTCGCGCTGGCCGAGCGGCTGGCGCGGTAGCCCTGCACCGGGCCGTCGGCCAGTTCCGGACGGGCGGTGACGATGCTGTCGTCGAGTTGGGCGGGGGGTGCATCGGCAAAGGCGCTCGAGGCGAGCAGCCCGGCAAGCAGGAGGTAGGCGGGGCGCAAGGGTTGGTTCTCTCTCAATATGAATATGTAATAACATAACATAACATAAAACATGAGAAAGGTTATCAAGCCCGCATTCAGGCTCTGTTCAGTTGCCGTTGGCGGGGGGGCGGACGCCGACTTCGGCGGTTAGGCGCATCAGCTCGGCATTGCGTATGACTTCGATGTGTATCTGATCGCCGGGCTTGGCGCGGGCGACCTGGTTCATCGAGCGGCGGCCGTCGCTGGCCGCTTCGCCGTCGATGCTGAGGATCAGATCTCCCGGTTGCAGGCCGGCGCGCTGCGCCGGTCCGTCGCGATAAATGCCGGCGACGACGATACCGGGGCGGCCCGCCAAGCCGAACGACTCGGCCAGCTCAGGGGTCAGGGGTTGCACTTCGATGCCCAGCCAGCCACGAATCACCTGTCCGTGCTCGATGATCGCCTGCATCACCTCCAGTGCCAGTTTCACCGGAATCGCGAAGCCGATACCCTGCGAGCCGCCGGACTTGGAGAAGATCGCGGTATTGATGCCGACCAGGTTGCCGAGGGCATCGACCAGTGCGCCACCGGAGTTGCCGGGGTTGATCGCCGCATCGGTCTGGATGAAGTCTTCGTAGGTGTTGAGGCCCAGTTGGTTGCGTCCGGTCGCACTGATGATGCCCATGGTCACGGTCTGGCCGACACCGAAGGGGTTGCCAATGGCCAGGGTGACGTCGCCGATCTTGATATTGTCCGAGCGGCCCAGGGTGATCGAGGGCAGGTCTTCGAGGTCGATTTTCAGGACCGCCAGGTCGGTTTCCGGGTCGCTGCCGATCACCCTTGCCAGGGTTTCACGACCGTCCCGCAAGGCCACGACGATCTGATCGGCACCCACGGTCACGTGATTGTTGGTCAGCAGGTAGCCTTCCGGGCTCATCAGCACCGCGGAGCCGAGGCTGGATTCCATGCGCCGTTGCTTGGGCAGGTTGTCGCCGAAGAAACGGCGGAACTGCGGGTCTTCGAATAGCGGATGGGTGGACTTGTTGACCAGCTTGGTGGTGTAGAGGTTGACCACCGCCGGTGAGGCGAGGCTCACCGCGTCGGCGTAGGATACCGGGCCTTGCTGATTGCGCTTATTGCTGGGCGCCTGGCGTATCTGCACATCCTGTTGCGGCAGGCCTACCCATTGGGGGTAGCGCTGAATGATCAGCAGAGCCAGCAGTACGCCGGCCAGCAGGGGCCAGCCGAGAAAGCGCAGGGCCTTGAGCATCTATGGAATCCTGAGGGTTGCGAGGGCCACGCGAGGCCCTTAAGGTGCGCCATTATAGAGGGCCGTGCGCCAATAAAGCAGCGGCTTGCCACAGAGTTGAGGAATCTACATGGCCATTGCCCTGACGACCCTGGTCGAAGAAGCGCAGCGTTACTTGGATGCAGAGCGTATCAGCGACTACTGCCCGAATGGTTTACAAGTCGAAGGACGCCCCCAGGTGCGGCGCATCGTCAGTGGCGTTACGGCCAGCCAGGCGTTGCTAGATGCCGCGCTGGAAGCCGAGGCCGATGTGCTGCTGGTGCATCACGGTTATTTCTGGAAGGGCGAGAACCCGTGCGTCACGGGCATGAAACAACGTCGACTGAAGACCCTGCTGGTCAACGATATCAGCCTGCTGGCCTATCACCTGCCCCTCGATGTGCATCCGGAGGTCGGCAATAACGTGCAGTTGGCACGCCAGCTCGACATCACCATCGAAGGTCCGCTGGAGCCCGACAACCCGCGCACCGTTGGCTTGATCGGTTCCCTGAATGAGCCCGTGAGTCCGCGTGATTTTGCCCGTCGCGTGCAGGAAGTGCTCGGGCGCGAACCGTTGCTGGTTGAGGGCCCGCAGATGATACGGCGGATCGGCTGGTGTACCGGTGGCGGTCAGGGCTACATCGACCAGGCCATAGCCGCTGGTGTCGATCTGTACCTGACCGGTGAAGCGTCCGAGCAGACCTTCCATAGCGCACGGGAAAACGGCATCAGTTTTATTGCCGCCGGCCATCATGCCACTGAGCGGTATGGTGTGCAGGCGCTGGGCGATTATCTGGCGCGGCGCTTTGCCATCGAGCATCTGTTTATCGACTGTGCCAATCCGATTTAGCCGGCCGTTGAATGTTGCCGCCGACCTTGCGGATGGGCTTTGCGCCGGTCTTGAACCGAGTAACAGCCTGAAACGCTGGGTATAAACCTAGATTTTTTCGATCTAACCAGCGTCCTGAATAGACGATGACGCTGTGCTAGAGTGCGCCCACGTCCACGGCCCTCGGCCCTAATAGAAAGCAATCCGTGAGTAGCCATGCTCGATAAATTGACCCACCTGAAACAGCTGGAGGCGGAAAGTATCCACATCATTCGTGAAGTGGCCGCCGAATTCGACAACCCGGTGATGCTCTATTCCATCGGTAAAGATTCCGCCGTGATGCTGCATTTGGCACGCAAGGCGTTCTTCCCCGGCAAGCTGCCGTTCCCGGTCATGCATGTCGATACCCGCTGGAAGTTCCAAGAGATGTACAGCTTCCGCGAGAAGATGGTCAATGAGTATGGCCTGGATCTGATCACCCACATCAATCCGGATGGCGTGGCGCAGGACATGAACCCCTTCACCTACGGCAGTGCCAAGCACACCGACGTGATGAAGACCGAGGGTCTCAAGCAGGCGCTGGACAAATACGGTTTCGACGCCGCCTTCGGTGGCGCTCGGCGCGACGAAGAAAAGTCCCGCGCCAAGGAGCGCGTGTACTCCTTCCGCGACAGCAAGCACCGCTGGGACCCGAAGAATCAGCGCCCAGAGCTGTGGAATGTGTACAACGGCAAGGTCAAGAAGGGCGAGTCGATCCGCGTGTTCCCGCTGTCCAACTGGACCGAGCTGGATATCTGGCAGTACATCTATCTGGAAAGTATCCCGATCGTGCCGCTGTATTTCGCCGAAGAGCGCGAAGTGATAGAGATGAACGGCGCGCTGATCATGATCGACGACGAGCGCATCCTCGAGCATCTGACGGATGAGCAGAAGGCCAGCATCCATAAAAAGATGGTGCGCTTCCGTACCCTGGGCTGCTACCCGCTGACGGGCGCGGTGGAGTCCACCGCCAGCACCTTGCCGGAAATTATTCAGGAAATGCTGTTGGCCAAGACCTCTGAGCGCCAAGGCCGAGTCATCGACCATGACTCCTCCGGCTCGATGGAAGAGAAGAAACGTCAGGGGTACTTTTAATATGTCGCACCAATCCGAATTGATCAGCGAGGACATCCTCGCCTATCTGGCCCAGCACGAGCGCAAGGAGCTGCTGCGCTTTCTTACCTGCGGCAACGTCGATGACGGCAAGAGCACCCTGATCGGCCGCCTGCTGCATGACTCCAAAATGATCTATGAAGACCATCTGGACGCCATCACCAAAGACTCGAAAAAAGTCGGCACCACCGGTGAGGACATCGATCTGGCGCTGCTGGTCGACGGTCTGCAGGCCGAGCGCGAACAGGGCATCACCATCGATGTGGCCTACCGCTATTTCAGCACCACCAAGCGCAAATTTATCATCGCCGACACCCCTGGCCATGAGCAGTACACCCGCAATATGGCCACCGGCGCCTCCAACTGCGACCTGGCGATTATTCTGATCGACGCCCGTTACGGCGTGCAGACCCAGACCAAGCGTCACAGTTTTATTGCCTCCTTGCTGGGCATCAAGCACATCGTTATCGCCGTCAACAAGATGGACCTCAAAGACTTCGATCAAGGCGTTTTTGAGCAGATCAAGGCCGATTACCTGGCATTTGTCGAGGGAATTGCCTTCAAGCCGAGCTCGATGCACTTCGTGCCGATGTCGGCGCTGAAAGGCGACAACGTGGTCAACAAGAGCGAGCGTTCGCCTTGGTATGACGGTCAGTCGTTGATGGAAATTCTGGAAACCGTGGAAGTGGCCGGTGATCGCAATTTCGACGATCTGCGCTTCCCGGTGCAGTACGTCAACCGCCCTAATCTGAACTTCCGTGGCTTCGCCGGCACCCTGGCCAGCGGCATCGTGCGCAAGGGCGACGAAGTCGTGGTGCTGCCGTCAGGCAAGGGCAGCAAGGTCAAATCCATCGTCACCTTCGATGGTGAGTTGGAGCATGCCGGTCCCGGTCAGGCGGTCACCCTGACCCTGGAAGACGAAATCGACGTCTCGCGTGGCGACATGCTGGTGCATGCCGACAACCGTCCGCAGGTGGTCGACAGCTTCGAGGCCATGCTGGTGTGGATGGCCGAAGAGCCGATGCTGCCGGGCAAGAAGTACGACATCAAGCGCGCCACCAGCTATGTGCCGGGCTCCATCGCCAGCATCAGCCACAAGGTCGATGTGAACACCCTGGAACAGGGGTCGGCGAGCAGCTTGCAACTGAATGAAATTGGCAGGGTCAAGCTCGCGCTCGACGCGCCAATTGCGCTCGACGGCTATGAGCATAACCGCACCACCGGTGCCTTTATCGTTGTGGATCGGCTGACCAATGGCACTGTTGGCGCAGGCATGATCATCGCTGATCCGGTGGGTGCGCAAAATGTCAGCGGTCACCATGGCAAGCTGGCTCATGTGACCACCGAAGAGCGCGCATCGCGTCTGGGACAGCAACCGGCGACCGTGTTGTTCAGCGGCCTGTCCGGTGCCGGCAAGAGCACCCTGGCCTATGCCGTAGAACGCAAGTTGTTCGATATGGGACGTGCGGTCTATGTGCTGGATGGTCAGAACCTGCGCCATGACCTGAATAAGGGGTTGCCGCAAGACCGTGCCGGGCGTAGCGAGAACTGGCAGCGTGCTGCGCATGTTGCGCGTCAGTTCAACGAGGCAGGCTTGTTGACTCTGGCAGCATTCGTCGCGCCGGATGCCGAGGGTCGCGAGCAGGCCAAGACGCTGATCGGTGCTGAGCGCCTGATTACCGTGTATGTGCAGGCATCGCCGCAAGAGTGTCGCGCGCGTGATCCGCAAGGCTTGTATGCGGCTGCTGGCGACAATATTCCCGGCGAGTCCTTTCCCTATG
>JBFKAF010000223.1:0-5846 GCA_041621735.1 Pseudomonas sp. | reverse complement strand
TAGATGCTGAAGGGAAAGTACTTGTCGTTGATCTGCTTGTAGGTGCCGTCGGCAACCACTGCCTTGAGTGCGATATTCAGCCTGTCGCGCAGCGGATCGTCCTTGCGCACGGCGATGCCGATCTTGTCGTTGTCAAACACCGGGTCGCCCTTGAACTCGAAGGGTTTGCCGGCGTCGCTCTTCAGCCACTCCCAATTGACGAAGGTGTCGGCCAGCACGCCATCGAGGCGCCCCGAAGTCAGGTCGAGGTAGGCGTTTTCCTGGGTGTCGTAGAGTTTGATATCGACCACACCGTCCAGGTTATCTTCCAGCCAGGTGCCGGCGATGGTCGCGCGCTGGGCGCCGATCACCTTGCCTTTCAGGCTGGCCTTGTCGGTCTTGAAATCGCCGCCCTTGGGCGCGATGAATTGCAGTTTGTTGGTGTAGTACGGCGCGGTGAAGTCGACCGCCTGCTGACGCTCTTCGGTGATCGACATCGAGGCCACCAGGAAGTCGAACTTCTTGGCATTCAGGGCCGGGATGATGCCGTCCCAGTCGGACGTCACCACCTCGCACTCGGCCTGCATCTTGGCACACAGGGCCTGGGCGATTTCCACGTCGAAACCGCCGACCTGACCATCAGCGGCGATCAGATTGAAGGGTGGGTAAGCGCCTTCGGTGCCGATCTTCAACTTGTCGGCGGCGGCCACGCTGCTGGCGAAGACCAGGGTGGCGGCGGTGGTCAGCAAGATTTTCTTGTAGTTGTACATGCGATGACGCTCCGTTAGTGGTTACTGGACATGAATTGCTTGCAACGCGCCGACAGCGGGTTATCGAACACCTGCTCTGGCGCGCCCTGCTCTTCCACCAGGCCCTGGTGGAGGAACACCACCTCGCTGGAGACCTGCCGGGCAAAATTCATTTCGTGGGTGACCAGCAGCATGGTGCGGCCCTCCTCGGCCAGCGCGCGGATCACGCTGAGCACCTCCTGGACCATCTCCGGGTCGAGCGCCGAGGTCGGCTCGTCGAACAGGATCACCTTGGGCTCCATGCACAGGGTACGGGCGATGGCCGCGCGCTGCTGCTGGCCGCCGGACAGCTGGTTGGGGTAGACGTGACGCTTGTCGGCGATGCCGACCTTGGCCAGCAGCGCCTCGGCCCGCTCGCTGGCCTCGGCCTTGCTCAGGCCGAGCACGCGGCGTGGCGCTTCGGTGATGTTGTCGAGCACGCTCATGTGCGGCCACAGGTTGAAACTCTGGAAGACGAAGCCGATCTCGCTGCGCAGACGATTGATCTGCTGGTTGTTGGCCGCGTGCAACTCGCCGCTCTGGCTCTGCTTGAGCCTGAGCTCTTCGCCGTTGACGATGATCTGCCCCCGGTGCGGATTTTCCAGCAGGTTGATGCAGCGCAGGAAGGTCGACTTGCCGGAGCCGGAAGAGCCGAGGATGGAGATCACATCGCCATCGCGGGCCGTCAGGGAGATACCCTTGAGCACCTCGTGCTGGCCATAGCGCTTGTGCAGGTCGCGAATTTCCAACGCGGGCGGTGAGCCTGTCATGCGAGTACCTCTTATTATTCTTTTTTGTGGTGCAGATACTGCCCGGCAGTATCCTCATCGGCCTAACACTGATGCGTCATCGGCGGTCTGGATTGCGTCAGACTGATGGCCTGCAGCCCACAAGAATGAGCATTTGAGCGCGACGACAAGCCGCTGACAGGTAGCGATGAAAGCAGGGAAGCGGACCTGCCTCAAACGAAAAGAAAGACTCTGATCATTCCAAAATCTATGAATCCCAGCAGCGCTTCTCCACTAAAGACGAGCACTTCAGGGCAGGTTTCGTGTGAATCTGCACAGGGACAGAGGGCCGCAGAACGACCTGCGGATCGACCTGCCATGCGCCGCAACGCCGATGCTCAGGTTGCGCGCGGATGTGCCAGGCGCCTGGCAGGCGACATGGGCAGGACGACTATTTGGTGTTCCAGTAGCGCTGCATCTCGACGAACAGAAAAGAAGCGGTCCAGGTAATCAGCACCAGGCCTGTGAGTGCTTCGATTCCGGTCAAGTAACGCAGAGTGCCGACCGGCTGAATGTCACCGAAGCCCAAGGTGGTAAAGGTGGTGAAGGAGAAATAGACGCAGTCGGCCAGGCTGCCATCGAAACTGCCCTGCAACTGTCCCCAGCCGTCGACGCCATTCAATAAGAAGTAGGCGAAGGCAAAGATCCACACCTCAAGCGCATGGGCCGTCAGCGCGCCACAGACGCCCAGCACGATTCTGAAACGGTGCCTGACGTTCATCTTCGGCAGCAGTTGCGTCAGCCGAAACAAAAATTCGTAGTGAACGATTACCGCAAGCACCACGACGAAGCTGTTAACCAGGACTGCCGCTATCACTGTCTACCTGCTGGCGAGTAAGTTGGTGGCGAGTATGACAAGTTTTATGCCGATGAGGCTTGAGCAGCAGGCGTCTGAATATACAGGCCTTACCGTCCACCGAACCAAGCAACAGCCGCAGGGCACTGACAAGGCCTCAGCCAACTCGACAACGCCCTGGCACCACGCCCTCAGCGCAACAGGGCGCAACCTTTACCGGGCGACTGTCGCCCTGACGCCCGGGTAGGCGATGACATCGCTCAGCAGACCGGCATTGGCCACTACCCTAGGTTCTGAACCTCTTCCAGCCCCTGTATCGCAAGTACGCAACGCCGGTTGATCAGCCTCAGACAAAGCAAAAACCGGATCAGCAGCACTGCCTCGGTACTTTTCCAGTGCCCCTGAGGAATAGGGATAACCGCTGAAAAGCCCTGCTGTCTGCTGCACTCAACAGCCATCTGATCCGCTTTTTATTTGAAAATCTGAGTCTGTTATCGATACAGCGAAATGCCGATCATGCGTCCCGCCGGATTAAGCCAGATGGGGCGAAGAGCATGACCGAACGTATTCCCGCCACGATCGTCGAAACGATCGACCCGCGCAGTCCGCTGCGCCTGACGCCCGCTCAAGCAGGCGGCGCCATCCATACCCGCAGCTTCACCGGTTTATTCCGCAACCTGCGCCTGTACGGTGCAGGCTGCCTGTTTCTGCTGTTCTTCGGTACCGCCTGGCTGAACTGGGGCGAGCGCCAGGCGGTGCTCTGGGATCTGGCCGGGCGCAAGTTCTACATCTTCGGCGCGACCTTCTGGCCGCAGGACTTCATTCTGCTCTCGGCGCTGCTGATCATCGCCGCCTTCGGCCTGTTCTTCATTACCGTGTTTGCCGGCCGCGTCTGGTGCGGCTACAGCTGCCCGCAAAGCGTGTGGACCTGGGTGTTCATGTGGGTGGAGAAGCACACCGAAGGCGAACGCCACCAACGCATCAAGCTGGATGCCGCGCCCTGGTCTGCCAACAAGCTGCTGCGTCGCGGCGCCAAGCATGGCCTGTGGCTGGCGGTAAGCCTGGCCACGGCGCTGGCCTTCGTTGGTTACTTCACTCCGGTACGCCCACTGGTCAGCGACCTGCTGCACTTCGCGCTCGACCCGAGCACCAGCTTCTGGCTGATGTTCTTCACCGCCGCCACCTACCTGAATGCCGGTTGGCTGCGCGAGAGTGTCTGCCTGCACATGTGCCCTTACTCGCGCTTCCAGAGCGTGATGTTCGATCAGGACACCCTGCTGGTGTCCTACGACAGCGCCCGCGGCGAGGGTCGCGGGCCGCGCAAGAAAGGCGCCGCCTACCAGGCCGAAGGGCTGGGCGACTGTATCGACTGCACCTTGTGTGTGCAGGTCTGCCCCACCGGCATCGATATCCGCGACGGCCTGCAACTGGACTGCATCAGCTGCGGCGCCTGTATCGATGCCTGCGACAGCGTGATGGACAAGATGGGCTACGCCCGCGGCCTGGTGCGCTACAGCTCCGAGCGCGCCATGGCCGGCGGCAAGACCCAGTGGTTACGGCCTACTCTGCTCGCCTACGCGGCCGCGCTAGTGACGATGCTCGGTGCCTTCGTCTGGGCGCTGGATACGCGCCCGCTGGTGTCGCTGGACGTGACCAAGGATCGCGGCCTGTACCGCGAGAACGCCGCCGGGCAGATCGAGAACATCTACACCCTGAAGGTCATCAACAAGACCCAGCAGCCGCGCAGCTATACCCTGTCGCTGCTCGAGCCCGGCGACTTTGCGCTGCACGGCGAGCGTGAACTGCAGCTGGCCCCCGGAGAGATCGTCGACCTGCCGCTGAGCGTGGCCTTGACCGCCCCGCGCGCCGCCAGCGCGTCGCAGGTGCTGCGCTTCCAGGTGGCCGAGCGTGACAATCCGCAGACGCGCGTGAGCACCGCGAGCACCTTCGTCTCGCCGCTGAATCGCTGAGCACGCTCACATGAGCGCCGGGCGCCCTGTAGAGTATCTTGCTCTGCCTTCAGCATGGGTGAGTCAGGACAAGATGAAGCGCTACGAGAAGTTTGCCGATGAGATCGCCCAGCTGATTCGCAGCGGCGTGCTGGCCCCAGGAGAGAAGGTGCCGTCGGTGCGGCATGCCAGCCGCACCTATGGCATCAGTCCTTCGACGGTATTCCAGGCCTACTACCTGCTGGAGAGCCGCGGCCTGATCGTGGCCCGGGCTCGCTCGGGCTACTTCGTCCGCGCCCATGCCCCGCGCCCGCTGCATGAGCCGGAAATCAGCGCGCAACAGGCGCAGACCAGCGACGTCGACGTCAGCGAACTGGTGTTCTCCGTGCTCGGCTCACTCAAGGACCCGAATACCGTGCCCTTCGGCTCGGCCTTTCCCAGCCCGGACCTGTTTCCCCTCGCCCGGCTCGCCCGCAGCATGGCGCAGAGCGTGCGCGATATGCCGCCGCAGGCGGTGATCGCCGACATGACCGAAGGCAACCCCGATCTGCGCCGGCAGATTGCCCTGCGCTACATGATCAGTGGGGTGATGCTGCCGCAGGAAGAGCTGGTGATCACCAACGGCGCCATGGAGGCGCTCAACCTCTGCCTGCAGTGCGTCACCGCGCCGGGCGATCTGGTCGCCATTGAGGCGCCGGCGTTCTATGCCACCCTGCAGGTACTGGAGCGGTTGAAGCTCAAGGCGGTGGAAATCCCGGTGCACCCGCGCGAAGGGATCGATCTGGACAGCCTCGCGGCCAGCCTGGAGCAGCTGCCGATCAAGGCCTGCTGGTTCATGAGCAGCCTGCAGAACCCGCTGGGTGCCAGCATGGGCGAGGACAACAAGCGCGCCCTCTACCAGCTGCTGCAGCGCCACCAGGTGCCCTTGATCGAGGACGACGTCTACGCCGAGCTGTACTACGGCACGCAGCCGCCGAAGTCGGTGAAAAGCTTCGACCGCGACGGCCTGGTGATGCACTGCGGTTCGTTCTCCAAGTGTCTGGCGCCGGGCTACCGGGTCGGCTGGGTTGCCGGCGGACGCTTTGCCACCGCCATCCACCGGCTCAAGCTGATGACCACCATCTCGCCCTCGGTGCCCGCCCAGGCGGCCATCGCCGACTACCTTCAGCATGGCGGCTACGACCGTCACCTGCGCAAGTTACGCCACGCCCTGGAGGCCCAACAGGCTTCGATGCTGGCCTCGGCCGCCCGGCATTTCCCGGTTGAGACCCGGGTCACCCACCCTGGCGGCGGCTATTTCCTCTGGTTCGAGTTTCCCCCGCAGGTCGATTCCCTGCAGTTGTTTCGGCTCGCCCTGGCTCAGGGCATCAGCCTGGCGCCGGGGCCGATTTTTTCCGCCACCCGGCGCTTTGGCAACTGCGCCCGCCTCAACTATGGTCACCCCTGGGATGCCCAGAGCGAGCAGGCGATGGCGCTGCTGGGGCGCATTCTGGATTCCTTCTGATCGGCGGGATAAGGGTCGCGTTAATCTACGTAGCAGCCTAGC
>JBFKAF010000222.1:0-5867 GCA_041621735.1 Pseudomonas sp. | reverse complement strand
CTCGGCGAAAATGAGCTGGAGCAGCTAGAGCAAGACCATAAAACCCTGACCAACGCCGAAAGCCTGCTCAGCGCCTGCCGCCTGGTCATCGAGCAATGCAGCGAAAACGATGCCGGCAATGTGCTCTCCGCCCTGACCGGCAGCCTCAATCGCCTGGGCGCCTTCCAGGGCCAGCCTGGCGCCTTGAGCGAAGCGACCAACCTGCTGGCCAGCGCGCAGATTCAGGTTGAAGAAGCGGTAGGCGAACTCAACCGCTTTCTCGACCACTTCGACGCCGACCCCGAGCGCCTGCAGCAAATGGAAGAGCGCCTGGACGCGATCTACACCCTGGCCCGCAAGCACCGCATCCAGCCGAGCGAACTGGCGACCATGCAGCAACAACTGTTCGAGGAACTGGAGAGCCTCAATGCCGACGACCAGGCGGCCGAACGACTGAGCGATGAACTGGCATCCTTCGCCCGCCACTACCAGGAAAAGGCCGGCGAACTGAGCTCCCTGCGCAACGCTGCCGCAAGCACGCTCGCCACCGCGGTAGAACAGGAAATGCAAAGCCTGGGCATGCCCGGCGGGCGTTTCAGTATCAAGCTAAGCCCGAACAGCAGCAGCGAGCCGCACCCCAACGGCCTGGAACAGCTGGAGTTTCTGGTCAGCGCCAACCCCGGCCAACCGCTGAAAACCCTGGCCAAGGTTGCCTCGGGCGGCGAACTGTCACGCATCAGCCTGGCGATTCAGGTGATCACCGCACAGACCTCACGAGTGCCGACGCTGGTGTTCGACGAGGTCGACGTCGGCATTGGCGGCCCGACCGCCGAAGTGGTCGGCCAACTGCTGCGCCGTCTCGGCGATCGCGGCCAGGTATTGACCGTGACCCACCTGCCGCAAGTCGCCGCCCAGGGCCATCAGCACTTATTCGTACATAAATTACGCGGCAACGATGCCACCCGCACCGCAGTGAGCAAACTGGACAGCGCTCGGCGCGTCGAAGAAATCGCCCGCATGCTTGGCGGCGTCGACCTGACCGAAGAGTCCCTGGCGCACGCCAGGCAGATGGTCGGCAGCGCTCAAGCCTGATAGGCCACCGCCTCGGAACAGAAAGTCACGCCCACTAAAAAGGCGACCCTCGGGTCGCCTTTTCTCTGCTTCAGTTGCGCACTTATTTTTTCTTGCGCACGTAGAGCACCAGATTGTGATCCACCAACTCGAAGCCGTGCTCGCCAACGATCTCGCGCTGACGCTTTTCGATTTCGGGGTCGAAGAACTCGATGACCTCGCCCGAGTCGACACAAACCATGTGGTCGTGGTGGCCACTGTCGGCCAACTCAAACACCGCATGACCGCCATCGAAGTTGTGCCGCACCACCAGGCCCGCGGCCTCGAACTGCGTCAATACCCGATATACCGTGGCCAAACCGACGTCTTCGCCCGCCTCCATCAGTGACTTGTAAACTTCCTCTGCACTCATGTGACGCTGCTCCGCGGAGTCGAGCATCTGCAGAATTTTGACCCGTGGCAGGGTCACTTTCAGGCCAGCCTTGCGTAGTTCGCTATTTTCAACCATGGTCTGCTTTCTCGTGGAAGCGGTTTCGCAGCTTCCCTTATTACGGGTATGATCCGGGTTTACGTTGCCCAGCCAAGATAGTGGAAGTCACCCTCCGATGCAAAAAACCAAGCTCCTGCTGACCAGCCTCTCCTTCATGGGGCTCATCGCACTCGCCGGTTGTTCATTCCCCGGGGTTTATAAAATCGACATCCAACAGGGCAATGTCGTGACGCAAGACATGATAGACCAGTTGCGACCTGGAATGACCCGGCGCCAAGTGCGGTTTATCATGGGCAATCCGCTGCTGACCGACACCTTCCACGCCAATCGCTGGGACTACCTGTACAGCATGCAGCCGGGCGGTCGCCAGCGCCTGCAAGAGCGCGTCAGCCTGACCTTCGACGCCAACGATCAACTGGCCGGCCTGGCTGGCGATTTCTTGCCCGGCGTGAGCCGCGACCAGGCGATCCTTGGCGAAGATGTGGACAACCTGAGCACACCGCAGACCAGCCAACCGCCACAGGTGGAAGACAAGCCCGCGCCAGGCTCCCTGCTGGAGCAGATTCAGCGCGACGTGGACAGCATCGAAGCGGTACCGGTGCCGACCCCTGAGCCGCTGGACACCAGTCCGCAGTAAGACCGCCTGAATATTCAAGCAGCGCACAAAAAGCCCGGACGAGTCCGGGCTTTTTGTGCGTCAGCGATGCTCAAGCGCCCTCGGCACCAGTCTTGGCTTGCGCCGCCCGGGCTGCACGCTGCTTGCGCACCTCCTTAGGGTCGGCAATCAGGGGCCGATAGATCTCCACTCGCTCGCCGTCTTCGAGCACCCGCTCCTGCGGCTTGGCCACGGCCTTGCCGAATATCCCCAAGGGACTGCTAGACAGGTCCAGACCGGGAAAGTGCGCAGCCATTCCCGACTGCTCGGCCGCCTGACGCACAGTGGTGCCGTAGGGCAGACTCAGACGCAGGAGTTTCTGCTTGTCCGCCAGGGCATAGACCACTTCAACCACAATATTCTTGTTATCCATACAACTCTTTAGCCCTTTGACAGAAGGCATCCACCAAAGTGTTCGCTGCCTGATTGAATAGAGGCCCGAGCGTCGCCCGCACCAAAGGCCCGGCATAGTCGAAGGTCAGATCCAGACTGATCTTGCAGGCCTTGTCGCCCAGCGCCTTGAACTCCCAGCGACCATGCAACTGCTTGAACGGCCCCTGCTCCAGATTCAACTCGATCGATTGCCCAGGCACCAAGGTATTACAGGTCACGAAGCGCTGTTGCAGGCCGCCTTTGGCCACCGCCAGGCTCGCTCGCATCTGCGTTTCGCTGACCGCCAGCACTTCGCTGGCCGAACACCAGGGCAGAAACGCCGGATAACCAGCCACATCATTGACCAGATCGAAGAGCGCCTGCGCCGGATAGGGCAGCAAGGCGGAGCGATGAATATGCGTACTCATAAGTTGGCGGCTTTATCCAGCAGGTTATCGGCAATCACTTGGTCAGCTCTGCAACGAAGACGATCAACACGCCAATCGGCGCAACCACACGCACCAGCCAATACACCAGACCGAACAGCAGCGGATGCCCTATCGCCAACTCGTCGCGCACCACCTCACGCTTGAGCACCCAGCCGGCAAACACGGCGAAGGCGAGACCACCCAAGGGCAGGAGTATGCGACTGGTCAGGTAATCGATGCTGTCGAAGAAGTTCCGCCCGCCTTCGGCACCCCACTGGTACAGATGGAAGCCATCATCGCCAAACACGAAGAACTTGGCTTCGGCGCCGACGTTGAACGACAACACCGTGCCCATACCAACCAACCAGCAGATAAAGGCGAGCACGGCAGTAACCCGAACACGGCTATGGCCGCTACGCTCGACGAAGTAAGCCACCGCGGGCTCCAGCATGGAGATCGACGAACTCCAGGCCGCCACCGCCACCAACACGAAGAACACCAACCCCATCAGCTGACCGAAGGCGATGTTGCCGAAGGCGATCGGCAGGGTGACGAACATCAGTCCCGGACCACCACCAGGCTCCAGGCCGGCGGCAAACACTATGGGGAACAGCGCCAGGCCAGCGGTCAAGGCCACCAGCGTATCGAGCAGACCGACCGCCAGCACGGTAGCGCCGATGGAGGCCTTCTTCGGCATATAGGCGCCGTAGACCATGATCGAGCCGACCCCCACGCTCAGGGTGAAGAAGGCATGTCCCATGGCCGCGAGAATGCCGCCCTGCACCTTGCTCGGATCGAAGTGGAAGAGAAAATCGAAACCCTGCATGAAGTGCCCGGTGGTCAGGCTATAGCCGAGCAGCACCAGCAACAACACGAACAGCAGCGGCATCATGATGCGCAGGCTGCGCTCCAGCCCCGCAACCACGCCACGGGCGATGACCAGGCCTGTGCCGAGCATGAACAGGCTGTGCCACAGGGTTAGGCGCCAGGGATCAGCGGTCAACTCGCCGAACGCCGCACCCGCACCGTCGCCACTGATACCGGAGAAGTCGCCGCGCCCCATGCCGAGGATATAGTCCAGCGACCAACCGGCCACCACGCTATAGAAGGACAGAATCAGCAGCGCGGCAACCATGCCCATCAGCGCCGCCAGCGACCAGCGCCGGGAGGAACCCGCCTCGATAGCCAGGCTTTTCATGGCATTCACCGGGCTCTGCCGGCCGCGACGACCGATCAGGGTTTCCGCCAGCATGATCGGCACCCCGACCAGGGCGATGCACAGCAGGTACATGACCACGAATGCGCCGCCGCCATACACCCCGGTCATGTAGGGGAATTTCCAGATATTGCCCAAGCCAACAGCCGAGCCCGTCGCCGCGAGGACAAATACCCAGCGGCTGGCCCAGACGCCGTGAATCGAGACCTTATCGTTCGCCATGTGCGACTAGCCTGCTCTGCTTGCAAAAGATCGCGCATTGTCGGGGATATGCCTGGGCGGCTCAAGCATCGCCGGGAAGCTGCCACGGAACACAACCAGGCAATCGGCCAATTTGCCCTTCACGGCACATAGCGTCCGCGTCGGCGACTCCCTATAATGCGCGCCCTATGGCTAAACAAAAGAAACACCCACAAGGCACCATCGCGCAAAACAAAAAGGCGCTGCACGACTACTTCGTCGAACACAAGTTCGAGGCGGGCCTGGTCCTGTCCGGCTGGGAAGTGAAGAGCATGCGCGCCAGCAAGGTGCAGCTGGTCGACAGCTATGTATTGCTGAAAGACGACGAAGCCTGGCTGATGGGCTGCCACATCACCCCATTGAAGACCGCCAGCACCCACGTGATCGCCGACCCGATCCGCACCCGCAAGCTGCTGCTGAACAAGCGCGAGCTGGAAAAACTGTTCGGCGCCGTCCAGCAGAAGGGTTACACCTGCGTGGCCCTGTCGATTTACTGGAAGCAGCACCTGATCAAATGCGAGATCGCCCTGGCCAAGGGCAAGAAGGACTTCGACAAGCGTCACACCGAGAAAGAACGCGACGCCGACCGCGAAGTCCAGCGCGCCATGCGCACCAAGGGCAAGGACGATTGACGCCAGCCGCTGGGCTTAAGCCGCCCGGCGCCAGGCCGACTGCCGCGCACCCGCGGCAATCACAACAGCCAGCCCGCTCACCTCAAGTCTGACTGCGACGCTGCGCCCGTGCCATGCGCTGCGCTTCCTGCTGCACCTCGGCCAGCACCTCCTGCACGTAGTCGATATGCCGATTGGACAGCTCCCGTGCCTGCTCGGCCCGCCCCTCGGTAATCGCCTCATACAGCGCGCGATGCTGATTGATCAGCATGTCGCGGGTCTCGTCACGCTGGGCGTACATACCGCCGATGTTGGTCACCACGTTGCGCTTGAGCAGATCGAACAAGCCGCGAATGGTGTGCAGCAACACCGCGTTATGGCTGGCCTCGGCGATGGCCAGGTGAAAGCGCGCGTCGGCAGCGCCCTCCTCGGCACGGGTGACCTTGCCGCTGCGGCTGTAGCAATCCTGGAGCGCCGCGAAGGCCTCCGCCAGACGTTGACGATCCAACTCGGTGGCACGCTGCGCGGCGTAATAGGCACAAGAACCTTCCAGGGTATGACGGAATTCCAGCAGGTCGCGCTGCGCCTCAGGATTGCTTTCCAGCAGGTGCAATAACGGATCGCTGAAGGTCGAGCCGAGCGACTCCGCGACGTAGTTACCGCCACCCTGGCGACTGACCAATAGCCCTTTGGCCGCGAGCTTCTGGATCGCCTCACGCAGCGAGGGCCGCGAGACACCGAAGCGCTCCGCCAACTCGCGCTCGGCCGGTAGTCGCTCGCCGGCTTTCAAGGTGCCTTCGAGGAT
>JBFKAF010000221.1:0-5870 GCA_041621735.1 Pseudomonas sp. | reverse complement strand
GTCGCTGCGCCGGCTCGCCGCGCTGCTGCCAGGCGGGGCGTTGAGTGCGGCGCATGTGCTGGGCTGCTGGCTGATTCTCGGGGTGCTGGCGCTGGAACTGCGCTACCTGCTCTATCTGTTGTCCGAGCACTACAACGCCTGGCGTTGGCTCGGCTGGGCGCTGCTGCCGAGCGCTTATCTAGTGCTGATGGCGCTGCCGCGCCGGTTGCTCTGGCCGTTCAGCGCCTACTCGCGCGAGTACCGCGTGCTGGCGGCGGCGCCGCTGGCGGGGTTGATGCTGGCCTGGTTCTGGCTGGCCAATAGCGCCAGTGACGGTGCCGCCGAGCCCCTGCCCTACCTGCCGTTGCTCAACCCGCTGGAACTGGGTTTGCTGATCGCGCTGTTTGGCATTAGCCAATGGTTGCGCAGTACCTTGCCTCAACTGGGGCTGGCCGAGGCCTATCGGCGGCACTTGCCGCAATTGGTTGCGGGCACTGCGCTGTTCGCCCTGTTCACCGCGGCGGTGTGCCGCACGGCGCACCATTGGGGCGCGGTGCCCTATCGGCTGGACGCGCTGCTCGACTCGATGTTGGTGCAGGCCGGCTTATCGCTTGTCTGGACCCTGATCGCCCTGGCGCTGATGATCGTCGGCCACCTGCGCAGCCGCCGCGAGTTGTGGCTGGTCGGGGCGGCGCTGATCGGCGTGGTGGTGGCCAAGCTATTCTTCGTCGAGCTGGATAATCGCGGTGGCCTGGAGCGCATCGTGTCGTTTATCGGGGTCGGCGTGCTGTTGTTGATAGTCGGCTATTTCGCGCCGCTGCCACCTCGAAAGGCGGTTGCCGAAGCGGAACCAGAACCGGAGCGGGTCAAGGCATGAAGCTGTTCTCGAACAAGGCTGGATCGCGATTGGCGCTGTTGGCCGTGCTCGGTCTGCTGGCTGTACAGCCAGCGGGCGCGCAGACATTGGGCGACTATGCGACCCGGGTGCCGCTGACCCTGGCCGGCGAGGGCCCCTGGTATCGCCTGGAGGTGCCGGTGGCGGTGCATTTCGCCGCGCGCTATGCCGACCTGCGTGACCTGCGGGTGTTCAACGCCGAGGGGCAGGCCCTGGCCTATGCCCTGACTCTGGACGCCGCGCAGCGCCGCGAGACGCGCCGCGAAACCCCGGTCAACTGGTTTCCCTTGCGCGGCCCGGCGAACGCCGAGCGGATGCCCGTCGTACGGGTGCAGCGCAGCGCCACGGGCACCCTGGTCGAGTTGGCGGCGGAGGCGGCGCCGGGCGACCATGCCGAGCCGTTGCGCGGCTGGTTGCTGGACGCCAGCGCGATAGAGGCGCCGCTGCAGCAGTTGATCCTCGACTGGAACGTCGAGCGTGAAGGCTTTCAGCATTTCACTATCGAGGCCAGCGATGATCTGCAGCACTGGCGCAGCTGGGGCGGCGGACAGGTGGCCCGCCTGAGTTTTGCCGACGAGCGCATCGACCTGCGCGAGGTGGGTTTGCCGGGACAGCAGGCACGCTACTTGCGGCTGCTGTGGAGCGACCCGCAGCAGGCGCCGCTGCTGACTGCCGCGCGCCTGGTCAGCAGCCGCACTGTGCCGGCGCCGCTGGTCTGGTCGGCGCCTTTGACGCCGAGTCGGGTCGCGCCTGGCGAGTACCGCTGGGAGCTACCCCTGGCCTTGCCGCTGCAGCGCCTGCGCGTCGAACTCAGCCAGAGCAATACCCTGGCGCCGGTGACGGTCTCGGGGCGCCGCGACGGCAAGGTGCGCTGGCAGCCTTTGGGGCGCGGGCTGCTCTACCGTCTGCCTCAGAATGGCGCGGAGGTGCTGCACGATGAGCTCGAGCTGTATGGCGCTGCTGCGCAGCAGTTGAGCCTGCGGGTGGATGAGCGCGGCGGCGGTCTGGGCAGTCAGGCGCCGCAGTTACGCGTCGGCCTGCGGGCCACCCAGCTGGTATTCCTCGCCCGCGGCACGCCGCCCTACGTGTTGGCCACCGGCAACCCCGCAGCGCAGGCGGCCAGCTTGCCGCTGGATACGCTGATTCCCGGTTACGACGATCAGCGTCTGGCCGCTTTGGGGATCGCGACCGTTGCGCAAACCCTGTCTGTCGAGGCTACAGGTTCCGCGCAGGCGCCTGGAGTGGGCTGGAAGCGTTGGGGGTTGTGGGCGGTGTTGCTCACAGGCGTCGGCCTGCTAGCGTTGATGGCGCTGAGCCTGTTGCGCGCGCCGACCAAGTCTTGAGCGAAGACAATCTGCAGCGGGGGCGGCCCTTCGCCGGCCAGGGGTAACTACCGACGGGCGGTAGCAGGAGGCGCCGGCGCGCGTAAAGGGTTAAACTGCGCGCGATTTTTCTTCCTTCCCGGAGCCTTCCATGTCCCGCGTTACCCTGAGTCGCTATCTGATCGAGCAGACCCGTAGCCACAACACCCCTGCCGATCTGCGTTTCCTTATCGAGGTGGTGGCGCGTGCCTGTAAGGCGATCAGCCATCAGGTATCCAAGGGCGCCTTGGGTGGCGTACTCGGCAGCATGGAAACCGAGAACGTGCAGGGCGAGGTGCAGAAGAAACTCGACGTGTTGTCCAACGAAATTCTCCTCGAGGCCAACGAGTGGGGTGGCCACCTGGCCGGCATGGCGTCGGAGGAGATGGACAAGGCTTACCAGATTCCCGGCCGTTACCCGAAAGGTGCCTACCTGCTGGTGTTCGATCCGTTGGACGGTTCGTCCAACATCGATGTCAACGTCTCGGTGGGTACTATTTTCTCGGTACTGCGTTGTCCGGAGCGCAATGGTCAGAGCGGTGATCTCGGCGAGGACGCCTTCCTCCAGCCGGGCACCGAGCAGGTCGCCGCCGGTTACGCGATCTACGGCCCGCAGACCATGCTGATCCTGACCCTGGGCAATGGCGTCAAAGGCTTCACCCTGGACCGTGAGCTGGGCAGTTTCGTGCTGACCCACGACCACATGAAGGTGCCGGAAACCACTCAGGAATTTGCCATCAACATGTCCAACCAGCGCCACTGGGAGCCGCCGGTCAAGCGCTATGTCGAGGAGTTGCTGGCCGGCAAGACCGGCCCGCTGGGCAAGGACTACAACATGCGCTGGGTCGCGGCGATGGTTGCCGACGTGCACCGTATCCTGACGCGCGGCGGCCTGTTCATGTACCCGCGCGATTCCCGTGAGCCGGAGAAGCCCGGCAAGCTGCGCCTGATGTACGAGGCCAACCCGATGTCCTTCATCATCGAGCAGGCGGGTGGCGCCTCAACCAACGGCGTGCAGCGTATTCTCGATATCCAGCCGACGTCCCTGCACCAGCGCGTGGCGGTGTTCCTCGGCTCCAAGCAGGAAGTCGAGCGGGTCACCGCTTACCATCAGGAGTGAACTATGACGCAGCCCTGGCAGCCCTTACTCGACTGGTGGTTTGGCGCCGCGACAACGGCGAGCGAAGTGGCTGCGGCGCGCAACAAGCTCTGGTTCGGCAAGCAGGACAGCCAGGACAGCGAGGCGCAGCAGCGTTTCGCTGAGCTGGTCGAGCAGGCGCTGGCCGGCGAGCTGGATGCCTGGCACGTGCACCCCGAGGGCTGGTTGGCCAATGTGTTGTTGCTCGACCAGCTGCCGCGGATGATCTTTCGCGATAGTCCGCGGGCGTTCGCCGGCGACCTGCAGGCTCAAGCGCTGGTGCGCGAGGGGCTGAGATATGGCTGGGATATACAGCTGACAGCGATTCAGCGGGTGTTCGTGTATATCGTCTTCGAGCACGCCGAAGACCTCGAGCAGCAGGAGCGGGCGCTGGCCTGTTTCGCCGAGCTGCATGAGCAGGCTGCGGCCGCCGAGCGTCAGCTGTTCGCCGGTTATCTGGACTACGCCGAGCGTCACCAGCGGGTGATCGCGCGCTTTGCCCGCTTCCCTCATCGCAACAGCATTCTCGGTCGTGCTTCGACCCCCGACGAACTGGCGTTTTTGCGGGAACCCGGCTCGGGCTTCTGACGTCCAAGCGGCAAGTCGTGGGGGGCTGCGTCAAGCTGGCCCCATCCATTATTCAGGAGCTTGTGTCATGTCGTTGCGTTCTCTCGTAGTGCTGTCGTGCTGTGTGTTATTGGCGGCTTGCAGCAAGATCAATCAGGAAAACTACGCCAAGCTCAAGCCGGGCATGACCAAGGCCGAGGTCGAAGGCCTGCTCGGCGGCCCCAGCGAATGCTCCGGCGCGCTGGGTATTTCGAGTTGCACCTGGGGCGACGACACCAGCTTTATCAGCGTGCAATACGCCGGCGACAAGGTGCTGATGTTCTCCGGCAAGGGCCTGAAGTAAGGAGTCGGCTATGCGTCTGCTGATGGCTTTACTCGCCGCGACAGTGCTGGCTGGCTGCGCCAATTCCGGCACTGGGGTCGTGCCGCCGAAAACCGTCGAACAGGTCGATCTAGAGCGTTACCAGGGCACCTGGTACGAGCTGGCGCGCCTGCCGATGTTTTTCCAGCGCAACTGCGTGCAGTCTGAGGCGCGCTATGTCCTGCTGGCGGATGAGCGCATCGAGGTGAGCAATCGCTGTCGCACGCGTGACGGACAGTGGCAGCAAGCCAGGGGCGAGGCTGTGCCGCAAGTGGCGGGTAAGACCGACAAACTGTGGGTGCGCTTCGACAACTGGTTCAGCCGCTTGTTGCCGGGCGGGAGTCGGGGCCAGTACTGGGTGCTTTATCTGGATGACGATTATCAGGCGGCGCTGGTGGGGCACCCGAATCGCGATTACCTGTGGCTGCTGGCGCGCAACCCTGAGGTCGTGCCGGCCCAACGCGACAAACTGCTGGAGGTGGCGCGCGAGCAGGGTTACGACACCTCACAGCTGATCTGGCGTACGGCGGATGCCGAGCTCCCAGAGTAAGCGCTGCGCGAGCGGTTAACCGAGCAGTTGGCGCAACACCTGGGCGAAGGCCTGGGCGGTCTGTTCCTGGGCGGCGTGCCGGCCCTCGCGGATCACCCAGCGCCCGGCCACCATGACATCGCGCACCTGGCGGTCGCCACCGGCGAACAGCCAGCGGTTGAGGATAGCGTCGGCCTCGGCGGTGGCGAGGTAGGGGTCGTCGCCATCCAGCACCAGCAGGTCGGCACGCTTGCCGACTTCCAGCGCGCCGATCGGCTGCCCCAGCGCCTGGGCGCCACCGGCCAGGGCGGCGTCGTACAGGCTGCGGCCGATCATCGGCTGGTCGCTGCGCTGCAGGCGGTTGCGCTTCTGGTCGCGCAGGCGCTGGCCGTATTCCAGCCAGCGCAGTTCTTCGGCGACGCTGACCGACACGTGGCTGTCCGAGCCGATGCCCAGGCGACCGCCATGGGCGAGGTAGTCCACCGCCGGGAAGATTCCGTCGCCCAGATTGGCCTCGGTGGTCAGGCACAGTCCGGCCACCGCACCGCTGTTGGCCATGCTCGCGACTTCCTCGGGGTTGGCGTGGGTCGCGTGCACCAGGCACCAGCGTGAATCCACCGCCACGTGCTCGTACAGCCACTGCAACGGCCGGCGGCCACTCCAGGCCAGGCAGTCGTCGACTTCCTTCTGTTGTTCGGCGATGTGGATATGCACCGGGCAGCTGCCGTCGCCCGTGGTCAATACCTCAGTGAGCTGCTCGGGGGTGACCGCGCGCAGCGAGTGAAAACACAGGCCCAGTTGCTGTGCGGGCTGTTGCGCCAGCAGCGGACGCAAGCGTTGCTGCAGGGCCAGGTAGCTGTCGCTGCTGTGGATGAAGCGGCGTTGCCCGGCGCTGGGCTCTTGCCCGCCGAAACCGGAATGACTGTACAGCACCGGCAGCAGGGTCAGGCCGATACCGGCGGCGCTAGCCGCCCGGCTGATGCACAGCGCCAGTTCCGCCGGGTCGGCATAGGCTTGGCCGCGCGGGTCGTGATGCACGT